>JBBQDQ010000012.1:0-35554 GCA_038319835.1 Thermoanaerobaculia bacterium
GCAGGTCGCACCCGTCGCGGAGCTCGCGGACGTTCTCCAGATCGGCGCGCGCAACTGCCAGAACTACGACCTCCTGAAGGAGGCCGGAGCGGCGGGGCGGCCCGTGATGCTGAAGCGCGGGTTCGGGACCACGGTCGAGGAATGGCTCTCGGCCGCCGAATACATCCTCGCCGCGGGCTGCGCCGACGTCCTCCTCTGCGAGCGCGGGATCCGGACGTTCGAAAGGGCGACGCGCGGCACGCTCGACCTCGGCGGGCTCCTCGCGGCCCGCTCTCTGACTCACCTGCCGCTCCTCGCGGACCCGTCGCACGCGGCGGGCCGCAAGGAGCTCGTGCCCGGCCTCGCCCGCGCCGCCTGGGGCGCCGGCGTCGACGGCCTCATGATCGAGGTCCACGACGCGCCGGAATCGGCGCTCTGCGACGGGCCGCAGGCGCTCCTGCCGGACGACCTCGAGATGCTCCTCGACGAGTTCGGCCTCCTGCCCGGACGCTCGGGCTCGGTCGAGCGCGTGCGGCGCGCGATCGACTCGGTCGACTCGTCGATCGCCGCGCTCGCGGCGCGGCGCCTCGAGCTCTGCCGGCGCGTGGCGGAGGTCAAGAAGGCGACGGGGCGCCCGATCCGCGACGAGGCGCGCGAAGCGAGCGTGCGCGCGCGTTTCGCCGAGAGCCTCGGGAAGGACGCGACGAAGGCGGCGGCCCTCGCGGACGCGCTCATTGCGCTCGGTCTCGAGGCCGAGGGCTGGGAGGGAGACGCTACTTCCCGATGATCTTGATCAGGACGCGCTTGGCCCTTCGGCCATCCCACTTGCCGTAGAAGATCCGCTCCCGCCTCGCGGCCCATGAGCTGGCGCTTGACGTGACCTCGGAGATTATTTTCACGAAGCCGATGCGGCCGGGGACGTTCAGCGTGAGGACCTTGCGGTGAGACTTCACGGAGTCTTTTCGCCTTTCTCGGCCGCGGGCGGCGAGTCGAGCTCGCGCAGCGCGGTCTCCGCGCCTTTCGCCGAGTCGCTTCCCGCCGGAGCGATGCGGAGGATCTCCTCGTAGAGCCGGCGCGCGTCGCGCGCGCGGCCGGAGGCGCGGTAGAGGCCGGCGAGGCCGACGCGCGCGGGTAGAGCCTCCGCCGAATCGGGTGCGGCGCGGAGGATCTCCTCGTAGAGCGTCTGCGCGCGGAGCACGTCCTGGGATTTCTCGGCGATCTGGGCGAGACGCAGCGTCGCCGTCCGCCCTGCGTCGCCGTCCTCGCCCGCGCGGGCCTGCTCGTACGCGCGCAGCGCGTCCTCGTCCCTCCGGAGGCTCTCGAAGTACTCGCCGCGCTTGAGAAGCGCTTCTCCGCGAGCGGAGGGGACCGCCAGGAGGCTGTCGAGCGCCTTGAGGACGCGGGCCTCGTCGCCGGCCTGCCGGGCGAGATCCGCCATCGCCCGGTAGAGGGCGACGCGCGTCCCGTCGCGCGGCGACTTCGCCGCGGCCTCGGCGTAGAGGTCCCAGGCCTTCGCGGGCCCGCTCTCCTTCTCGGCGGCCGTTCCGCGCTCGAGGATCCGCGCGAGGGTCTCGTCCGGGGCCGGCGCCGCGGATGGGCCGGTGGCGGGCAGCGGCGCGGCCGCCGGGATCGGAGCGGGAGCCTCCTGGCCACCGGGCAGTCGGGGCGCGCGGCGGGCCCACCACGCTCCGCCGAGAACCACGGCGAGCGCCGCGGCGCCGAGGAGCAGGAGGTCGCGACGCGGTCCGGGCCGCGCGGGCGGCGAGGCGGGAACGGTCCGGGGGCTCGCGGGCGCCGCGGCGGGCACGACGCGCGTCGCATACGCGGGGCCGGTATCCGACGAGAGCAGCGACGCGATCTGGCCCTGCGTGTACGGGTCGGGCGGCGCGAGCGTCTGGAGCTTGCGGAAGAACCGCATGAGGTTCACGAAGTCGTGCTCGAGGCGGTAGAGCTTCGCGAGCTGGAGGAGGAGCGCGAGGTTGTCGGGCTCCTTGCGGAGCGCCTCCTCGAGGGCGCGGATCTTCGCGTTGTCGAGCGGCTTCTCGCGCTGCCCCGCGCGGAGGGCCGCCGTCTTGAAGAGCTCCTGCGCCTTGGCGTCGTGGGGGAGGCACGCCACGGTGCGGTACGCGGCCCAGAGCGCCTCCTCCGGCCGCGCCGAGGCGTCGCCGAGGAGCGTCTCGGCCGCGGCGGCGGACTCGTCGGCGAGGCGGCGGTTGCGCGCGGCGACGAACGCCGGCGGGTCTTCGAGGAACGAGCGGAAAAGGACCTCGGGCCGCTCGATCTTCTCCTTCTCGAAGATCGCGCGCAGGGCCCGCGAGGCCGTTCCGGCGTCCGGAAAGCGCGCGGCGCGGTCCTTGGCATGGAGCTTCCGGAGGAAGGTGTCGACGCCGGGAGGGATCGTGGGGTCCAGGAGCGACGGGAGCTCCGGCTCGGTCTCCGCGACGCGCCGGAGCGTCAGGGCGATCGCGTCCGCGGTGAACGGGTTGAAGCCGCAGAGGAGCTCGTAGAGCACGGTGCCCATCGAGAAGAGGTCCGTGCGCGCGTCCAGCTCGTCGCCGCGTGCCTGCTCGGGCGACATGTGGGCGGGCGTCCCGACGACGGTCCCCGTCATCGTGAGGCGCGTCAAGTGCTCGGCGTGGCTGATCCCGAAGTCGCCGATCTTCACGGCGCCTTCCTTCGTCCACATGATGTTCTGGGGCTTGATGTCGCGGTGGACGATCCCCTTCTCGTGCGCGGCCGCCAGGCCGGTCAGGGCCTCGTCGACCGCGTAGAGCGCGATCTCCCACGGGAAGCGGCCCGTCTCCTGGCGCAGGCCGTGGAGTTCGCCGCCGTCCACGTACTCCATGACGATGTACGCGTTCGACGGCGTTGGGCTGCAGTCGACGAGCTCGACGATGTTCGGGTGCTTGAGGCCGATCTGGATCCGGATCTCGTGGAAGAAGCGGTCGAGGAAGTCGGGGTCCGTGACGAGGTGCGGGAGGATCTTCTTGATGGCGACCCTGCGGCCGGTCTTCCCGTCGACGGCCAGGAAGATCTCCGCCATCCCGCCGAGCGCGAGCCGGCGGACGATCGTGTAATGGTCGATCCGCTCCGGCGCCGGAGGGCCGCCCGCGTTGGGCATCGTCCGGGAATCTTACGCGGCCCGCCCGCGATATCCTCGCGGAGGAGGGCCCGGATGAACAACTGGATCGGTGTTCTGCCGATCCTGACCGGCCTCTCGGGGAGCTGTCTCCTCTACACGGTCTTCGGTTTCTCGACTTGTCCGGCGAAGGCTCCCGCAGCCTGAACCCTCAGGGGCCGGGGCCCTCTTCCATCGGCAGGTCCTCGCGGGAGGACCACTCCCAGCGCGACCCGTCGTAGTTCGCCGAGACGCGAAGCGGGACGGGACGGGAGCGCGAGCGGCTTCAGTCTGTAGTCGTCGCGCCGCGCATTGTGGGCACACATGGACACGGGGCCGTCGTCCGTCATGACCATGAACGAGCAGTCTGCGATCCGCTCGGGGTCGAGGGCGTCGGCGTCCATGAAGTTCTGGATGAAGAACGTGGGGAGGACCCACCAGGGCTGGCGTGCGAGCGCGAGAACGACCCGACGGGCCGTTCCCTTCACGTCGCGCCGGTCGAACGGCACGTTCTTCATCTGTTCGAGGAAGCTCTCGTAGAGAGCCTGATCGACGAGGACGTCCACGGCGTGGCCGCCGAAGGTCGCGAGCATCGTGGCCTCGGGCGCGCGCGTTTGCCACTCCCCGCGGCCGGTCGCGGCCTGCACCTGGAACGACGCCATTCCGACGACGTCCGCGAACGCCGCCCGAGCACCTGGTTCGGGAGGCGAAACCGCGGATCGAGGCGCTACCACGCCTCGGCGAGCGCGTGCGTGCGGGTACCCCCCGCCGTGGAATATTCCGCGCGGGGAGCGGATATTCCCTTCGTGAAGAACTTCGCGCTCCCGCTCGCACTCGTCTTCGCAGCCCTTGCTGGCGTCGCCCGTGCGGACGCGGGCTTCTCGTACGCCGACTGGACCGCCGTTCTCGAGGCGACCGTGGACGATAAGGGGACCGTCGACTATGCGGCCCTCCACCGCGCACCCCAGACGCTCGATCGATTTCTCGCCGCGGTCGCGCGGACCAGCCCGGTCTCCACTCCGGCCCTCTTCCCCTCGAGCCAGGACCAGCTCGCCTACTGGATCAACGCGTACAACGCATGGGTTTTCCGTGGCGTTCTGGCGCGCGGGCCCGAGAAAGAGAGCGTCTGGAAGGGCGGGCTCGTCTCGGGCTATTCCTTCTTCGTCGGGATGGACATCGTTCTCGGCGGAGAGAAGACGAACCTCAGGAAGCTCGAGGACAAGACGATTCGGGCGGGCTTCAGGGACCCGCGCGTCCATGCCGCGCTCAACTGTGCGAGCCGGGGCTGCCCGCGCCTCCCCCGGAAGGCGTTCGAGCCGGCGACGCTCGACGCCGAGCTCGACGCCGCGATGCGGGATTTCGTATCCGAAGCCCGGAACGTGTCCGTCGACGCGGCCGCGAGGACGACGACACTCTCGAAGATCTTCGACTGGTTCAAGAAGGACTTCCTCGCCTTCGAGAAAGCGCAGGGGAATCCGGACCCGAAGCTCGTCGACTACGTAAACCGTTACCGGACGTCGGACGCGCAGGTCCCGCGGGACTTCCGCGAGCGGTTCGCCGACTACGACAAGCGCCTCAACGGCCGGTAGGTTCCGCGAGACCGTACACTCCGCGGCCGTGCCGTTGCGCCCTCCCTCCCTCGCGGTTCTCGACGTCGGCTTCTTCCGGCACCCGGACCTCACGGCCCGGCGGGTCCTCGCGTGCGTGGACGCGACAGGCCGGCGCGTCGCACCGTTCCGGTACGGCGCGGCCGGAACCGGGGCGGAGCACGGGACGCGCACGATGCTCCTCGCGGCGGGTAGCGGCCGCGCGAGCGGCCTCGTCTCGCCCGCGCCACGCGCGAAGGTCGTCCTCGTGAAGGTCGGGTTCGGGCCGCGCGTCCCGCGCGCCGCGATCGTGCACGCGTTCCGCTGGCTTCTCGCGCACGGCTCGCGGTGGGGAATCCGCGTCGTCCTCTGCCCGTTCGGGGACGATCCCGAAGTGCGGGGCGAAAGGAGCGAGGTGCCGGCCCTCGTCGAGAGGCTCGCGGCCCGGGGTTTTGTCGTCGTCGCGGCGGCGGGCTGGGACCCGGCGAACGAGGTCATCTCGCCGGCGCGGTCTCCCGGCGCGATCTCGGTGGGCGGCTGGGACCTCGCGGAGAATCGGCCCGCGCGCGGGCCGCGCGTCGGCTTCATCGGGGGCGTCCTCAAGCCGGACCTCCTCGCGCCGGCGGTCCCCCTCGAGGTGCCGTGCCTGCGCGGGAGCCGGATGCACGAGCGCGCCGGCGGAACGTCGTTCGCGGCGTCGCTCGTGGCGGGCGCGGCGCTCCGCATTCTCGAGAGCGAGCCCTGGCTCGCGAAGGACGGCGTCCTCGAGCGACTGGCGGCCCGCGCGCGGCCCGTCCCGGGGCACCCCGCGGTCCTCCCCCTCCGGACGCTCCGGCGGGGCTGACCTCCGTGTTTTCGGGCATTTTCGTGGTTTCGTGTCTGGACTCAGATGCAACTGCACCATTCCCTTCCGTTTTCTGCGGGGGCATCGTCCCCTCACCATGAGCGGAAACACCGACGAACGCCGCGTCTTCGACGAGTTCCTCAAACGCAAAGGTCTCAAGGTCACGCGCGAGCGGACCGCCGTATTCGACGAGATCTTCTCGACGCACCGGCACTTCGACGCCGACGACCTCGTGAGCCGCATGCGCGAGCGCGGCACGAAGATCAGCCGGGCGACCATCTACCGGACGCTCGAGCTCCTCTACGGGTGCGGCCTCGTCGGGCGCGTCCGCCTGAACGAGGAGAAGTACCGCTACGAGAGGCTCCGCAAAGGCGAGCACCACGACCACCTCGTCTGCACGAACTGCGGCAAGGTCGTCGAGTTCGTCGACGGGGCGATCGAGAAGCGGCAGGACGCGGTCTGCAAGGAGAACGACTTCGTCGCGACCTCGCACTCGCACCAGATCTGGGGGCTCTGCGGGGCCTGCCGGAAGGTCGCGCTGAAGGCACCGGGCCGGACTCCGACCCTCGCGTAGAGTAGGGGCGTGTCCGTCGCCGTCTTCTGGCTGCGGCGGAACCTCCGCCTCGACGACAACCGTGTCCTCGACGCGGCCTTGAGGGCCGCCGATGAGGTGGTTCCGGTGTTCGTCCTGGACGACCACTACCTCTCGGACGACTTCTCGCCTCCTCGTCTCGCGTTCCTCGCCGAGTCGCTCCGGGATCTCGAGAGCGCGCTCGCGTCGAAGGGCGGGCGCCTCGTCGTCCGCAAGGGTCCGGTGGGGCCCGCTCTGGCCGCGCTCTGCAGGGAGACGGGCGCCGACGCGGTCTTCACGCACGCGGATCACGAGCCTCATGGGAAGGCGCTCCTCGACGGGGCGCGAGCCGCGCTCGCGGCGCAGGGGGCGGCTCTCCACGCGGTCGAGGACCTGCTGCTTCTGCCGCCCGGCCAGCTCGCGACGCAGGAGGGCAAGCCCTTCACGGTCTACACGCCGTTCTCGCGCCGCTGGCTCGAAGCCGACAAGCCCGCCCCCTCCGCCGAGCCCGCCCGCGTTCCGGCGCCCGCCGCGGTGCTCTCGTCCGCGTTCGCGTCCATCCCGCTCGGCAAGCCGCGTGGCCTGCGCGAGACGGGCGCTCCGGGAAACCCGAGGGGCGGCGCCGCCGCGGCGCGCCGGACCTGGAACGCTTTCCTCTCCGCCGGGCTTCTCCGTTACGCGGACGACCGCGACCGTCCGGACCTCTCGGGCACGTCGCGCCTCTCGCCGCACCTCAGGTTCGGGACGATCGGGATCCGCCGCGTCCTCGCCGAGGCGCGCGCTGCGTGGAAGGACGCGCCCCCCGCGGGGAAGAAGGGAATCGAGACGTTCGTGAAGGAGCTCGCCTGGCGCGAGTTCTACGCGGGGATCCTCCACGCCTTCCCGCGCGTCCTCGCGGAGAACTTCCGGAAGGACTTCGACGCGTTCCCGTGGGTCTCGGGCGAGGAAGCCGAGCGGCGCTTCGCGGCCTGGGCGGAAGGGCGCACGGGCTACCCGATCGTGGACGCCGGAATGCGCCAGCTCCTCGGCGAGGGCTGGATGCACAACCGCGTGCGGATGGTCGTCGCGTCCTTCCTGACGAAGGACCTCCTCGTCGACTGGCGGCGAGGCGAGGCGCACTTCCGTCGGCATCTCGCGGACGGCGATCCCGCCTCGAACAACGGCGGCTGGCAGTGGGCCGCCGGGTGCGGGACGGACGCGCAGCCGTTCTTCCGGATCTTCAATCCGGTCCTGCAGGGCCGGAAGTTCGATCCTGACGCAGCGTACGTGAAGAGATGGGTGCCGGAGCTCGCGCGCGTCGGCGAATCCGGGGTTTCATCCGCCGACCTCCATGCGCCGTGGACGCTCGGGACGCCACCCGCCGGCTACCCCGCGCCGGTTGTCGACCACGCCGAAGCGAAGAAGGCGGCGCTCGCCGCGTTCGCCTCGATCCGGAAGTCGTGAACGCCTAAGGCGCCGCGGGCGCGGCCGCGTCCAGGCGCGGGGCGCGCGGGACGGTCGTGTCGAGCGGGAATCCGTAGAGCGCGGCGTACGCGCTCTGGAAGTAGAGGACGCGCTTGACGTAGACGCGCGTCTCCGTGATCGGGATCGACTCGAGGAACTCGTCGAGCGGCGCAGTGCCCGCGGCCCTCTTCCAGGAGCGCACGCGCCCCGGCCCCGCGTTGTAGGCGGCGACGGCCGCGGCCGTGTCGCCCTGGAACTCCGCGAGGAGGTCGCGCAGGTAGATCGCGCCCAGCCGGATGTTCGCGGCCGGGTCGCGGAGATCGGGCCGGCCCTTGCCGCCGTTCTCGCGGCGATAGAGGTTCCGGCCGGTCGCGGGCATCACCTGCATGAGTCCGAGCGCGCCCGCCTTCGAGCGGATGTCGGCGGTGAAGACGCTCTCCTGCCGGATGACGCCGAAGAGGAGCGACGCCGGGACGCCGGCGCGCAGGGCCTCCGCCTCGACGAGATCCGCGTGCGCGACGGGGTAGTACGCGCGGCGCGCGTCGGCCGGCACGGCGCCCTCCTCGGGCGTCCCGAGCTCCGGGTAGCGGCGCTTGAGGAGATTCGCCGCTCGCCGGTAGTGGCCCGTTCCGGCGGCGACGCGCGCGGAGAACACGACGTCGAGCGTGCCCTCCTCTTCGGCCGCATCGCCCGCGAGATCGGGAAAGCCGCAGAGCATGAATTCGCGCGACGGCGCGAAGGGAAGGTCGCTCTCGGCTGCGGCGTCCCCGGGCGGCGCCGGGACGGGCGGGGCGACGGACATGCCGAGTGCAGCGGCCGCCCAGCGCGCGTAGAGGTCGGGCGCGGTGCCCGGGACGAGGTTCGCGTAGAGGGCGCGTGCGCCATCCGCGTCGCCGAGACGTTCCTTCGACCGCGCGGCCCAGTACGTCGCGCGCCGGCGCACGCCGACCTCGCGCCAGAGCGCGCTCTGCTCCTCGAAGGCGCGCGCGGACTCCGCGAACCGGCCCGCCGCATAGAGGTCGAACGCGTCGCGGAAGGTCTCGGTGGCACCGGCGTCGTTTCCGGGGTCGATCTCGAGGAGGCGCGGGAGAAGCGTTCGCGCCTCCTCGGCGCGGCCCGCGCGGCGGGCGAGACGCACGCCGCTCTCGAGCAGCCGGCGGCGGTCCTCGTCGGCGAGGGGGCGCGAAAGGAGAGCTGGAAGATCGGAGAGGCGCCGCCCGGCCTCGACGCGTTGGCTCGGCGAGAGCGCGGGCGCGGCCTTTGCCGGGGCGGGCTTCCTCCCGCGGCGGCGCGAGGTGCGCGCGGGCGCGGGGACCAGGGCGCGCGCCTCGGCGAGCCAGGAGAGAACCGCCCGGTGGAGCGCCTCCCCGTCGTCGATTCCCTCGGCCGGCGGCAGCGCGAGAATCCGCCGCGCGTCCTTCGGGCTGCCCGCGAGAAGCCACGCCTCGGCGGCGGCGGTCCTCACGGAGGCGGGAGGGGCGTCTCCGAGCGATTTCAGGAGCGCCGCCGCCTGCTTCGGGTCGCGCACGGCGACGGCGCGGGCCCGCGCGGCGCGCGCCGCCGGCGGACCGGATTTCACCGCGGCGTCGAAGGAGGAGCGATCCGTCTCGTCGAAGAGGTCCTCCGCACGCTCCGGCGCATCGGGCCACGCGGCCCCGGCGGCGGCGAGCAGGCGGCTCGCCGCGTCGCGCGATTCGGCGACGCGGGCGCGGGCGAGAGCGCGGGCGATTCCGGCGCGGGCGTGGCGCGGGTCGGGTTCGGGCCTCGCCGCGAGGGCGTCGCGCACGGCGCCCTTCTCGGCGGGCGTCGCCGCGATGCGTGCGGCCTCTCCGAGGGCTTCGCGGGCGAGGACCTCGTCCTGGCTGGACGCGTACGCGAGGAGCGCCGCGACCGAGGTCTCCTTCGCGGGAAGACCCGCGGAAAGGCCAACCCACGCCGCGAGTCCCCTCAGCCCGATGGGAGCTCCGTCCAGCCCGGCGACGAGCGCCGGCGCGGAGGCGTCGCCGCGACCGAGCGCGGTGGAGGCGGCTGCGAAGCTGCGGCGCAGGGCCGGTGGGCGCGGGGCGTCCGCGAGGGCCGCGCCCGGTGCGGGACTGAACGCGGCGGCGGCGGCGAGAAACGCGAGAACGGCGGGGCTCAGGGAACTCCGCTCAACCCATCGGCCCGAGCGACTCGGCGCGCCCGTCCGCGAGGATGCGGACGAGCTCGTCCTTGAAGAAGTCGTTCTCGCGGCGGATGTGCTCCGGCGTGCGCTCGTCATAGACCTGCCGGCTTCGCTCGATGTCGTCCTTGAGGCGCTCGTAGAGGTCGCCGGCCACGCGGCCTTCGTCGACCTTCTTCTCGTTGTAGAGCTTGATCTCGGAGATGAGAAGGCGCGCAAGACGGCGGGCGTCGTCGAGGGAGCGCTGCGGCCCGTCCGCCTGCCCGGCGCGGCCGCGCGGCACGAATCCCGAGATCGGGCGGACGGTGCCGGCGTCCGGCGGGGGCAGCACCGCGGAGACTCCGGTGCGCGGCGCGGGCTTCTGGACCGTCACGTCCGCGGCGCCGGGACCGGCGGCCGAATTCCGCAGGGCGGCGCTGGATGCGCGGAGCGCCTCGAAGGCGCCCGTGAAGTCACCCGTCGAAGCGCCCGAGAGCGGCGACGGGATGCCGCTCGGAGGCGGCGCCGAAAGCACGGTGGGAGGCGGCGTCATCGGGGAAACCGCGGGCATCGAGGGATACGAGATCGAACCCGCCCGCGGCGGAGGGGGCGGCGCCGAGGGCGGCATCGCCACCGCCGGCGGCATCGACGGAGGAGGCTGCGGCGGCGGAGGGGGCGCTCCGACGGACGGAATCGCGCTCGTGAGTCCCGGATCGGAGAACGTGTGGCGGAGCCCGGAGACGGACCGCTTGCCCGACTCCTCGATCGCCCGCAGGGCCTCGCGCGCGTCAGTCGGGCGCGGGCGTGTCGCGGCCGGCGGGGCCGGCGGCTCGGGCGCGGCAATCGTCGCGGCCGGAAGCGGCGCCATCGAAAGCGCGTCGAGCTCCGAGACCATCGGCAGCTGCACGGTCGCTCCCGGCGACGCGGGCGGCACCGCCTCGAAGCGCCCGATCTTCTCGCCCGTGGGCGTGAGCGTCGGGGACGGGATCTTCTTGCGCGCCGCGAGAAGGTCGACGGCGAGGCCGGTCACGAACGTGAGGACCTCGATCGCGGCCTCGTTCAGGCGGCCTTCTTCGCCGGGCAGCTCGTCGGCGCAGACGAGTCCGGCCAGGCGGTCGCGGATGACCATCGGGACGAGCAGCGTCCGGGCGGGCCTGGGGCCGGAGAGAGCCCGGCGGAGCGGCGAGCTCTCGTCGGGAGGCTCGGCGAGCATCGAGCGCTGGCCCTTCAGAACGGCCGCGACGAAGGGATCTTCCTCGGTCGAGAGGTCCACGGCGCGGACGGCCTCGTCGCGGCCGCCCGTCGCGTCGTAGCCGACGGACTTCCAGCCCGTGAGGCGGTCGTTGCGCAGGACGAGGAGCGCGACGCGCGAGGCGTGGGCCTGCGCCTGCGCGAGGAAGCGCGACAGGACGTCCACCTGCGTGCGCGCGGACTCCACGGCCGCGAGCGAGCCGCGCACGACCGTCCAGTCGGCCTGCGCCGGCGGGGTGGGCGCGGCCGGAAGGGCGGCGGGCACCGCAGCGGGAGGTGGCGCGGCGTCCTCGAGCATGAGGGCGACGACGTCCTCGGGGAACAGCGGCTTGGCCTGCGCGGGAATCTTGTCCGACAGGGCCGCGAGCAGGGCCTCGATGTCCCGGCGCGCGTCCACGAGAGACGACTTCCACGTTGCGAGGTGGTCCTCGAGGTGCGTGGACAGCGATTCGATCAACCGGCGTGTTGCGGCGGGATCCACCGACATACGTCTCCTGACGGCGCCAGTCCAAAGGCTCCTATGGCGTCGTGTCCCGGCATTATATTCAGACAACAAGACTTGTGCCGCTCCCCTGCTCTCCGATTGACGGGCGGGCTCCCGCCCCTTAACATATGGGGTTTGCCCGCGTCCGGATTCGTGTCCGGACCAGTCGGGGCGCGGAAGGAGGGATTCCAAAAGTGCCGCTGATCCACGTCAAAGAGGACGAGTCGTTCGAGAACGCGCTGCGCCGCTTCAAGCGCAAGTGCGAGAAGTCCGGCATCCTCTCCGAGCTCAAGAAGCGTCAGCACTACGAGAAGCCCTCGGCCAAGCGGAAACGCAAGGCCATCGCCGCCCGCAAGAAGATGCTCCGCAAACTCGCCGAAGAGCGCCGTACCGGGATGTAAATTCCCGGTCCGTGCCGATCTCCCCGACTCACTCCGAACTCGACTGGCCCGGCGTGCTGCGGCTCGCCGGGCGTTTTTGTTCTTCGGAAAGGGGCCGGACGCGCCTTCTCGCCGCGGCGCCCTCGGCCGATCCCTTCGAGGTCGCGCGGCGGCTCGGAGTCACGCGCGACCTCCTCGCCCGCCGCGCTCTGCGGCCCGCGATCGCGCTCGCGGGCGTCGACGAGGGCGCGCCGCTCGTGTCGCGCCTCGGTCCGGTCAATCGTGCGCTCAGCCCCGAGGATCTCCTCGACCTCTTCCTCCTCGTCGAGCGCGCCGAGGGCGCGCGCGCCGCGGTGCCCATCGAGGGAGCGGACCTTTCCGACCTGACGGAGCTCCTGCGCCCGCTCGCGTCGTTCGAGGACCTCCTCGCCGAGCGTGAGCCGACGTTCGAGCCCGACGGGCGGATCAAGGACACGGCCTCGGCGCGCCTCTACGCGCTCCGCGCCGCGATCCAGCGCCTCCGCCGCGACCTCGTGAAAAAGCTCGACGAGCTCGCGCGGACCCAGGGCGACGCGCTTTCCGGCGGGTACGTCACGGAGAAGGGTGGGCGCTACTGCCTGCCCGTGCGCTCGGACCGGCGTGAGGCCGTGCAGGGCCTCGTGCACGAGAAGTCCGGCTCGGGCCAGACGTTCTTCGTCGAGCCGCTCGCCGTCGTCGAGGACAACAACGCGCTCGCCGAGGCGGCGGAGGACGAGCGCGAGGAGGTGCACCGCATCCTCGTCGCCCTCACGGCGCGCTTCGCGCAGCGAAGGGTCGAGCTCCTCGCCGCGGTCGAGATTCTCACGGAGCTCGACGCCGCGCAGGCGCGGGCCGAGTTCTCGTCGGTGGTGGACGGCGTCTTCCCGGAGTTCGGGGACCGCCTCGTTCTGAGGGGCGCGCGCCACCCTCTTCTCGACAAGCGCCTCGCCGAGCTGCGCGCCGAGGTCTTCGGCGAGGACGAGGACCGCCTCGCCGACGCGGTGCCGCTCGACCTCGAGCTGCCGGAGGGGACGCGCACGCTCCTCCTCTCGGGCCCG
This sequence comes from Thermoanaerobaculia bacterium, assembly GCA_038319835.1. Classification (GTDB taxonomy): domain Bacteria; phylum Acidobacteriota; class Thermoanaerobaculia; order UBA5066; family UBA5066; genus Fen-183. The sequence goes on from JBBQDQ010000012.1 coordinate 12,873, forward strand.
AACGCGGGCGGCAAGAGCGTCGCGATGAAGACGGCCGGGCTCTTCTCGCTCCTCGCGCAGTCCGGCTTCGCGATCCCGGCGGCCGCCGGCTCGGTGCTTCCCGTCTTCGACCGCGTCCTCGTCGTCGCGGGCGACGCGCAGGACCTCCTCGGGGATCTCTCGTCGTTCGCGGCCGCGATGACGAGGACGGCGCGCGTCCTCGCCGAGGCGACGCCGAAGAGCCTCGTCCTCCTCGACGAGCTCGGCAGCGGCACGGACCCCGACGAGGGCGCGGCGCTCGCGATCGCCGTCCTCGCCGAGGATCTCGCGCGCGGCGGCTTCACCGTGGCCACGACGCACCTCTCGTCCGTCAAGGAGTGGGCGCAGGACCGTCCGGGTGTCCTCTCGGCCGCGATGGAGTTCGACGAGAAGGCCGGCCGCCCGACGTTCCGCGTGCGGCCCGGCGCCTTCGGCCGGTCGCGCGCGCTCGCGGTGGCCGAGCGCGCGGGCCTTCCGGCACGCGTCCTCCTGGCCGCCAGGACCCGGCTCGGGGACAAGTGGATGGCGGCCGACGCCGCGCTGCAGCGCCTCGAGTCCGAGACGCGCCGCGCCCGCGAGGAGGCCGACGCCGCGAAGGCGGCGACGTTCAAGGCCCAGGCGCGTCTCGCCGACCTCGAGCGGGAGCGCACGGCGCTCGCCGCCGAGCGCGCGAAGGTCAAGGAGAAGGCGAAGGAGCAGATCGAGAAAGCGCTCCTCACGCTCCGCGAGAAGACCCGGCAGGAGCTCGAGCGGATGCGCGAGGACCTGAAGGCCGGCCGCAGCGTCTCGAAGGGGGCGCTCATGACGGTCACCCAGACGGCCCGCGAGGCCGCGCTCGGACTCTTCGGCGAGGAGGAGCCCGAGGTCCCGTCCGGCCCCGTCGCGCCCGGGATGGACGTGAGGGTGGCGCCGTTCGGAGCGGTGGGAAGGCTCCTGACGCTCGGCTCTCGCGGCGAGGCGGAGGTCGAGGTCAAGGGCAAGCGGATGCGCGTCGACGTGAGGTCGCTCTCGCCCGTCGTCTCCCCCGCTGCCCGCCCGAAGCCCGCGCCCGCGGCGCCCCCGCGTCCCTCGGACCTCTCGCCCGCGGCCACCGCCGTCGTCGCGACGGCCGAGCTCGTCCTCGTCGGCCAGCGCGTCGACGCGGCGCTCGAGCTCGTCGAGCGCGCGATCAACGACGCGCTCCTTTCGGGCAAGGGCGCGCTGCGCCTCGTCCACGGGCACGGCACGGGCCGCCTCGCGGCCGCCGTGCGCGAGTTCCTGACGTCGCACCCCGGCGTCGCGTCGTTCCGCTACGCGGACGCGTCCGAGGGCGGCCCCGCCGTCACGATCGCGAGGCTCGATGTCTGACCAGCAGTACGACATCACGGACGACGTCAAACGCGACGTCCTCGCCGCGACGGACCTCGTCCAGCTGATCGGGTCCACGACGTCGCTCAAGAAGATGGGGAAGTCGTGGAAGGGCCTCTGCCCGTTCCACGGCGAGAAGTCCGCGTCCTTCTACGTCCACCCCGACAAGGGCTTCTACTACTGCTTCGGCTGCGGGGCGAAGGGCGACGCGATCACGTTCGTGCGCGAGACCGAGCGGATGGACTTCCCCGAGGCCGTCGCGTACCTCGCCCGCCAGGCCGGAATCACCCTTCCCGTGCGGCGCAGCGGGACGCGTGCGGACCGCGGGCACGACTCGCGGGCCTCCGAGGCGCTCGCGGCGGCGGCGGAATTCTTCCGTGCGAACGTCGGCCGGCACGGCGGTGCGCGGGCGCTTCTCGAGAAGCGCGGCCTGACCCCGGAGGAGGGCGCGGTCTTCGGCTTCGGCGCCGCGCTCGACTCGTGGGACGCGCTCAAGAACGGCCTCGGCGCCCGGTTCACGGAGGAAGCGCTCGTCGACGCGGGCCTCCTCCAGAAGAATCCCGAGACGGGCCGCGTTTACGACCGCTTCCGCAACCGGCTCACCGTCGAGATCCGCGACCCGCGCGGCGAGATCCTGGGCTTCGGAGCCCGCGCCTTCGGCGACGAGCAGCCGAAGTACCTGAACTCGCCCGAGACGGCGCGCTTCTCGAAGGGGAAGCTCCTCTACGGCCTCGACCGTGCCCGCGAGACGATCCGGAAGGAGGACGCGGTCCTCCTCGTCGAGGGCTACTTCGACCGCATCGCCTGCGAGCGCGCGGGACTCGCGAACGCGGTCGCCTCGATGGGGACGGCGCTCACGCCCGCGCAGGCCGACCTCCTCTCGCGCCATGCGTCGACGGTCGTCGTCGCGTACGATGGCGACCCGCCTGGGATCGCCGCGGCGTTCAAGGCGTTCCCGCTCCTCCTCGCGCGCGGAGCGAACGTGAAGCACCTCGCGCTGCCGGACGGCCACGATCCCGATTCGTACGTCGCCGCTCACGGCGCCGAGGCGCTCCGGGCGGAGGTGGCGGCCGCAAGGCCGCTCCTCGACGCTCTCCTCGCGGGCGTCCCGCCGGCCGGGAGCGACCCAACGGAACGCGCCGCGAAACTCCGCGAGGCGGCCGAGATCCTCTCGGCGGCCTCCGATCCGGTGCTCCGGCACGAGCTCCTGATGGGTCTCTCCCGCGGGGCGGGCGTGCCTCTTGCCGTGCTCGCGAAGGGGGGAGCGGCGGCCGATGGGAAGAAAGCCGGCCCTCCGGCGGTTAGGAAAGAACCGGTGGCGCCACAACAGGAGCTACCGGAACAGGAGGCCCGGGTTCTTTCAGCCGTTCTGTCCGACTGGCCGGGGAGTGCCCCGCTCGTGGGTCGCATCCCGGTGGAACTTTTTACCCATCCGACTGCCCGGGAAGTCTTTACGGCGTTGAAAGAGTATGTGTCTCAGCCGGGAACCCTTGATTTTTCGTCACTTACGACCCATCTTGGGGCGGATGCGGGGCCCGTGGCCGCTCAACTCCTCCTCCGGGAGGGAAGTCCCGGGGTGGCGAGTACAGCGAGTTCAGCGAGTACAGAAAGCGGGGGCACGGCGAGTTCGGAGGGGCTCAGCCGCATTCATATCCCATTGATGCAGTTGAAGATACGCCTTCTTGAGGAGACCGCTCGGAACCTCCAGCCCGAGATCCAGAACGCCTCGTTCGCCGGAGACCAGCAGGCGGGCGAGGCCGCGACACGCCGAAAACAGGAACTGGCCGAGGAAATCCGCCGCCTCAAGGCGGAACTCAAGGCCGAGACCGCGAGACGAATCTGAGCATGGAAGTGAGACACCGGTGACCGTAGAAGAAAAACACCCCGAAGTCCGGACGCTGATCAACCTCGGCAAGGAGCGCGGGTACCTCCTGTACGACGAGATCTACCAGGCGCTGCCCGAGGAGCTCGCGAACGCTCCGGAGGAGCTCGACGAGATCTACATCCGCTTCGGAGACTTCGGGATCGAGGTCGTGGACGTCCCCGAGAAGGCGACGAAGAAGGCCGCCGCGCCGGGCACCGAGACGACCGTCCCCGACCCGGCCACCGTCGAGAAGACGAACGACCCCGTCCGGATGTACCTGCGCGAGATGGGCACGGTGAAGCTCCTCGACCGCGAAGGCGAGGTCTCGATCGCCCGCCGCATCGAGAACGGCGAGGCGAAGATCTACCGCGCGCTCTCGACGAACCGCATCGTCCTCGGCGAGATCCTCAAGATCGTCGAGCAGGCCAAGAAGGACAAGAACGTCGCGCGCGGCTTCCTCGAGTTCGCCGCCGCGGCGCTCGAGGACGCCGACGAGATCGATCCGCGAACGGCACACCGCATCGAGGCGATCCTCGGGCACTTCAAGAAGATCGCGAAGCTCGACGGCGAGCTCCGCAAGCTGGCCGACAAGAAGAAGCCCGCGCCCAAGCCGAAGAAGCTGACGGTCAAGGCGTTCGCGCAGGCCAAGGCGCACCAGAAGGCGGGCGGCAAGCCCGTGCCGCCCACGAAGCCCGTCCCCGTCGTCGACCCGGCGATCGACCGCCGCATCTCCGAGATCGCGCGCCTCATCCACGCGATCGACTTCACGCCCGCGACGCTCCTCCGGATGGTGAACATCCTCCGGGACATCGACCGGCAGTTCGCGATGCCCGAGGCCACGATCCGGCAGGACCTCGCGAACATCAAGAAGGAGAAGAACGAGGTCCGCCGCGACTTCTACAAGCGTCGCGTCTCCAAGTACCGCCAGATGCTCAAGGACCTGGAGGAGAAGTACGGCGTCTCGCACGACGAGATCAAGAAGACGATGCGGCAGATCCGCGAGGGCGAGGACGAGGCCGACCAGGCCAAGCAGGAGCTCATCGTCGCGAACCTCCGGCTCGTCGTCTCGATCGCGAAGAAGTACACGAACCGCGGCCTCCAGTTCCTCGACCTCATCCAGGAAGGGAACATCGGCCTCATGAAGGCCGTCGAGAAGTTCGAGTACCGCCGCGGCTACAAGTTCTCGACGTACGCGACGTGGTGGATCCGCCAGGCGATCACGCGCGCGATCGCGGACCAGGCTCGCACGATCCGCATTCCGGTCCACATGATCGAGACGATCAACAAGCTCACGCGCACGCAGCGCTCTCTCGTCCAGGAGCTCGGCCGCGAGCCGACGGCCGAGGAGATCGCCAAGCGCATGGACATGCCGGCCTCGAAGGTCCGCAAGATCATGAAGATCGCGCAGGAGCCGATCTCCCTCGAGACGCCGATCGGCGAGGAGGAGGATTCGCACCTCGGCGACTTCATCGAGGACCGCCAGGTCATCTCGCCGATCGACGCCGTGATCGTCGCGAACCTCAAGGAGCAGACGCGCCGGACCCTCAAGACGCTCACCCCGCGCGAGGAGCAGGTGCTCCGCATGCGCTTCGGCGTCGGCGACGGCTCCGAGCACACGCTCGAAGAGGTCGGCAAGAGCTTCAACGTGACCCGCGAGCGCATCCGGCAGATCGAGTCGAAGGCGCTTCGGAAGCTCCGGCACCCGAGCCGGGCGAAGAAGCTGCGTCCGTTCGTGGACGTGGGGCAGTAGCCCCCCGTCCGTGTTATTCTTCAAATTCGGCCGTCGGGGTCCGTAGCTCAGCGGTCAGAGCCACCGGCTCATAACCGGCGGGTCCCTGGTTCGAATCCAGGCGGACCCACCAGGTCGGCGGCAGAGGGAGATCGACAATCCGGTCGCGACGAATTCACACCGATCCTGCTGGCGCTCACGAGCGCCGGGGGTTCGTCCAGGCGGGCGCCGTGCGGCGCCCGTTTTTCGTTTTCAGGGGGTTCTTCGTGACATCACGAGAGATGGGAGCGGGACGTTGAGTACGGGCACCACGGGAGCATTGGACAGGCTGTTTCTCCTTCAGGAAGTCCTGGTCGAGGTCCACGACAAGACCGGGAAGCGCGAGAAGACGCCGGAGCACCTCACCCACATCGAGGCGGCGTATCACGACTCGCGCGCCCAGCGCGAGGAGACCGAGAAGACGCTGGCCCGGGCGGCCGAGCGCAAGAAGACGCTCGAGGGCGAGATCCTCGACCTGAACGAGAAGCTCAAGAAGTACCAGGGGCAGCTCCAGACGGTCAAGACGAACCGCGAATACGGCGCCCTTCTGAACGAGCTCGACGTCGTGAAACGCGACGTGAGGACGCGCGAGGACGAGATCCTCGCCCTCGAGGAGTCCTCGGCCGCCGCTGCCGCCGAGCTCGAACGCCGGAACGAGGCCTTCCCGGCCGAGGAAGCGGACTACGAGGAGCAGATGAAGGAGTGGCGCGCCGAGCAGGCCCTTCTCTCCGAGGAGATCGCGAAGGCCGAGGCGCAGGCCAAGGCCCTTCGCGCCGAGCTCGACGCACGGCTCCTCTCTACCTTCGACCGCCTCGCGCGCGTTCGCGCGGGGATCGCGGTCGCGAAGATCGACATGGTTGGCGCGCAGACCGCGGCGTGCTCGGCCTGCCACGTGCGCCTGAGGCCGCAGCTGCTGTCGGACCTGAGGCTCGCCCGCGAAACCGTGACCTGCGAGAGCTGCAAACGGATCCTGTACTGGGCGGGCGCGTGACGGACGCGGGGCGACGCGCGCCGAGCGCCGCTCCGGCCGCTCCCCTCGTCCTCTACTTCGACGGGGCCTCGCGGGGAAACCCGGGGCCGTCGGCGTACGGCGTGTGGTCTCCCTCCGGGCTCGAGAAGGCGGACGTGCTCGGCACGACGACGAACAACGTCGCGGAGTGGCGCGGCTTCCTTGCCGCGCTCGACCTCGCGGTCGCCTCGGGGGCCGAGGACGTCGAGATCCGCGCCGACAGCCAGCTCGTGCTCCGGCAGTTCTCCGGCGAGTACCGGATGAAGGCGCCGCATCTCGCCGAGTACCTGAAGGAAGCGCGGGCCAAGGCGCGGAAGGTGCGCCGGCTGCGCGTCCTCCACGTCCCGCGCGCCGAGAACCGCGAGGCGGACGCCCTCGCGAACCGCGCTCTGGACACCGAAGCGCGGTACGTGCGGGGGGCCGGGACGGGCGCGTGACCGGAGCGGACGGACGCCCGGGCGAGATCGCGCGGCGCGTAGCCGAGGTTCGCGTCCGGATCGCAGCTGCCGCCTCCCGCGCGGGCCGCGACCCGGCCTCCGTCACCCTCGTCGCCGTCGGGAAGACCTACCCGCTCGGAGACCTCCTCGCCGCACACGCGGCCGGCGTCACCGACTTCGGCGAGAACCGCGTCCAGGAGGCCGAGGAGAAGTTCCCGCTCCTGCCGCCCGGCTGCGCCCGGCACCTGATCGGCCCGATCCAGTCCAACAAGGCGAACCGCGCCGCGAGGGTCGCCTCGGTCGTCCAGACGATCGACTCCGAAGACCTCGCGCGCCGGCTCGACCGCGCCGCGGCCGCGCTCGGAAAGCGCCTCGGCGCGTTCGTCCAGGTCCGCCTCGGCGGCGAAGCCACGAAATCGGGCGTCGAGCCCGGCGACGTGCCGGCTCTCGTCGAGATCGCGAGGGCGCTGCCGGCGCTCGAGCTCCACGGCCTCATGACGATCCCGCCGCCCGGCGACACCCGGCCTCATTTCGCCGCGCTGCAGGTTCTGGCGAAAGCCCTCGGCCTCTCCGGGCTCTCGATGGGCATGAGCGACGACTTCGAGTCCGCCATCGAGGAGGGCGCGACCCACGTGCGCGTCGGCAGCGCGATCTTCGGAACGCGGGAGAAGAAAGAGATTTCCTAAAAGGTGAAGAGGGAATGAGGCCGACGTACCAGATGCGCTTTGCCACACCCCCGGGCTGGCGCCGCATCCCGCCAGTCACGCGTGCACTCGTCGTCCTCGTCGCGGCGGGTTACCTTCTGACGCTCGCGGCGCCCGCCGTGGCGGTCTGGCTCGTCCTCGTGCCGGGAGCCCTGTTTGCCGGTCAAGTCTGGCGGCTTCTCACCTACGCGGTCGTGGGCGCGTCGATCTCGGGCGTCCTCTTCTCGCTCCTGCTCGCGTGGAGCCTCGGCAGCGAGATGGAGCCGCGATGGGGCTCGCGGCGGTTCGCTCTGTTCCTCGTCTTGGCAACTCTCGTCGCGGGAGCCTTTGGTGTCTTCGTCGGCGGCGGGGCGGGCCTCGCACCGACGCTCCTCGCGCTCATCTTCGCGTGGATGCTCGAGGGGCCTTCGCAGAGCCTCCTCTTCTTCGGAGTCCTCCCGATGACGAGGCTGGGCTTCGCGGCCCTGGCCTTCGTCCTCGTCGTCTTCGGCGAGCTCGAAGCGACGCGCTCCGTTCCCCGCCTCCTCTTCGCCCTTGGCGGACTACCGGTCGCGTGGCTCTTCGTCCGCGGGCCGCGCGGCGGGCCGCGATTTCCGAGGGTCCGGAATCCGTTTAGACGGCGGCGCTTCAGCGTCGTCGACCCGCGCTCCGATTCCCGCGTGCATTGAGTTGAAGACAAAGGGCTTATAATTTGCTCATGCGCCCCACGATCAGCTCTTTGGAGATCCGGAAAAGGCAGTTCCCGAAGCGCTTCCGAGGCGTCGACCCGGCCGAGGTTTCGCAGTTCCTCGAGGCGCTTGCCGAGGATTTCGAGGAGATGTCGCGCGAGCTGGACGAGTTCGAGCGCGAGAACGCCCGGCTTCACGACGAGAACACCCGCCACCGCGAGACGGAGGCGACGCTCAAAGAGACGCTCCTCCTCGCCCAGCGCTCGGCCGACAGCCTGCGCGCGGCGAGCGAGAAGGACGCCGGGCGCATCGTCGGCGAGGCCGAGACGAAGGCCGACAAGATGATCGAGCAGGCCATGGACCGCATGGCCGACACGGAGAAGAAGATCCGGGAGCTCCGCATGGAGCGCCGCAACTTCCACATCAAGTTCCAGGGGATGCTCGACCTCTTCCAGCAGGTCCTGAAGTTCGACAAGGAGGAGGACGAGATGGAAGCCTCCGTCTCCGTCCACCGGCCGAAGCGGAAGGAAGGGGAGGCCGGCTGACCTCCGTCCTCACCGTCCGGCGCCTCGCGGAGCTCGCGACGCCCGAGGGAACCGCGGCCCGCGGCGGCGCCGCGCAAGGCTCGATCCGGCGCGTCACGAAGGCGGCCCTGCGCTTCGAGAACGGACGCATCGCATTCGCCGGCACCGACACGGAGTTCGTGCGGCGCTACGGCGAGGCGCCGCTCCCGGGGGAGACGATCCTCGACGGGCGGGGCAAGACCGCCGTCCCCGGCTTCGTCGACGCGCACACGCACCTCCCGTGGGACGGCTTCCGCGAAGACGAGTTCAACCGGCGGCTCAAGGGCGAGACGTACGCGGGGATCGCGGCCTCCGGCGGCGGCATCGTCGCGACCGTCGCGGCCACGCGCGCGGCCTCCCTGGAGACGCTTGCGGCAAACGTCCGGATGCGGCTTGACCGCATGCTCGCTCACGGCACCACGTTCTGCGAGGCGAAGACGGGCTACGGGCTCGACCTCCCGAACGAAAGAAAGCAGCTCGCGGCGATCCTCGAGGGCGCGAAGGGCCACGCGGTGGGCGTCGCACCGACGGCGCTGCCCGCGCACGAGTTTCCGCCCGAACGGCGCGGCTCCGCGGCGCTCCGCGCGCGCTACATCGACGAGTGTCTGAGCGAGATCCTCCCGGCTCTGGCGCAAGACGGTGCCCGGTTAGTCGACGTATTCTGCGAGGAGGGCGTTTTCTCACTCGCGGAGTCGGCCGAGATCCTCGAGACGGGGAAGTCCCTCGGTCTCGTCCCGCGCGTCCACGCCGACGAGCTCACGCCGCTCGGCGGCGCCTCGCTCGCGGCCCGCGTGAAGGCCGCCTCGGCCGATCACCTCCTCTACGCGACGGACGAGGGGATCGACGACATGGCGGAGGCCGGCGTCGTGGCGGTCCTCCTCCCGGGCACGTCGGTCTTCCTGCGGATGAACCGCTACGCGCCCGCGCGGAAGATGGTCGCGGCGGGAGTTCCGGTGGCCCTCGGCACCGACTGCAACCCCGGGTCCTCGTACACGGAGTCGCTCCCCGCCGTCGCGTTCCTCGCGTCGGTCGGGATGGGCCTCACGGTCGAGGAGACGCTGACCGCGATGACGCTGAACGCGGCGGCGTCGCTCGGTGAGGGCGTTCGCCGCGGCACCCTCGAAGAGGGAAAGGCCGGCGACGCGCTCCTCCTCGACGGCCCGTCGCTCGAGCACCTCGTCTACCACTGGGGCGTGAGCCTCGTGACGGACGTGGTCGCGGGCGGGCGCCACGTCGTCCAGCGCGGCCTGCTACGCTGAAGGCATGAGTGGCCTGGTTTCTCTTTCCGTCGCCGAGTTCGCCGCCGCCCTCGCCTCCGACGCTCCCGCCCCGGGCGGAGGCTCGGCCGCCGCCTCGGGCGGCGCCGCCGGCGCCGGCCTCCTCGCGATGGTCGTGCGCCTCACGCTCGGCAAGGAGAAGTACAAGGCCGCGTGGGGCGAGCTCGCGCCCCTCGTGGACCGCCTCGACGACGCGCGCCTCAAGCTCCTCGAACTCGTCGACGAGGACACGAAGGCGTTCGACGGGATTCTCGCGGCGCGGCGCCTGCCGAAGGAGACGGACCCGGAGAAGGCCGCGCGCCAGAAGGCGATCGAAGCCGCGAACCTCCTCGCGACGACCGTGCCGATGCAGACGGCGTTCTTCGCGCACGAGGCGCTCAAGGTGGCGCCCCTCGTCCTCGACAAGGGAAACCCGAACGCGGGGTCCGACGCCTGGGCCGGGGCGCTCGCCTCGTGGGCGGCCGTCCTCGCGGCGCTCGCGAACGTCAGGATCAACCTGCCCGGCGTCCCGGACGCCGAGCTCCAGAGCGGGTTCCGCGAGGACGCCGACCTCATGGAGAAGTCGGCCGGCGAAGCGCTCGAGAAGACGCGCGCGATCGCCCGCACCCGCGGCCTCGCGTCCTGACCACGGCGCCGCTCGGCGGCGTCAGGCGTCCCGGCGCTCCTCCAGCCAGTCCGCGAAGCGGTCGCGCGACCACGTATTCACGACGCGTTCGGCCGGGACGCCGGCGAGGCGCGCGACGGCGAGGCCGTAGTCGAGGAACGAGAGATGGGCGGCCGCGTGCGCGTCGCTCGAGATCGAGAACAAGCAGCCGGCCGAGACCGCGATCCGCGCGAGCGCGGGCGGAAGGTCGAGGCGCTCGGGGCAGCCGTTGAGCTCGATCGCGACGCCGCGCTCGGCGGCCCGCGCGAAGACGCGCGGCCAGTCGGCGCGCATGCCGCTGCGCAGGTCGTAGAGGCGCCCCTTCGGGTGGCCGAGGACCGCGACGCCCGGCGTCTCGACGGCGCGGACGAGGCGCGCCGTCTGGTCGCGCAGGGTCCGGAGCTCGGTGTGGACGGAGGCGACGACAGCGTCCAGCTCCGGGACGCTCTTCGGCGTCACGTCGAGAGAGCCGTCCTCGGCGATGTTCGCCTCGGCCCCCACGAACATCGTGAACGTGCCCGCACGCGCGTTGAGGGCGTCCACCTCGCGCCGCTGCGCGCGGAAGTCCGCGGGGAAGAGCCCGCCGGCCACCGCGCAGTCCCGCGCGTGGTCCGTCAGGAGCGCGTACGCGTCGCCGCGCGCTTCGAGGGCGCGGTGGAGCGCCGGGAGCGGCATCCGCCCGTCCGAGCGGTCCGTGTGGAGATGGGCGTCCGCGCGCAGGTCCGCGTGCGAGATCCCGCCGGGCGCCGAGAGGATGCGGTCGACGTCGGCCCGCGAGAGGAAGTCCGCCTTCCGGTGGGCGGCGGGGTCGGCGCGGTCGAGCATCGCGGCGAGGGCGTCGTCGACGTTCTCGTCCGAGCCGCAGGTGAGGAAGGATGCGATCGCGTCGGCGGCGCGGGGCGACACGCCCGGAAGCGACCCGACGGCGATGCGCCGCCCGAAGAGTTCGGTCTCGAGCTGGCGCAGCGTCCTCGCGGCCGCCCGGTACTCGGCGACGCGCCGGCTCAAGGCGTCTTCGCCCGCCGCGAGCGCGAGGAGCGCCGACGCAAGCCGCCCGTTCGTCACCGGAGGCGCCGCGGGCAGGGATGGGACCGACAGGGGAGACGGGAGAGCCGACATCGCGCCTCGCGCCGATTGTACGTGCGGCGCGGATTAGACTCGCCCGCGATGGCGACCTCCTCCACGCCCGCATCCGGACGGCCCACGCTCGCGCTGATCGACGCGTCCAACTACCTCTACCGCGCCTTCTACGCGATCCGCGGCCTCACCGGCCCCGGGGGAAAGCCGACGAACGCGGTCTACGGCTTCCTGAACATGTGGCGCAAGTACGTCGTCGACCGCAAGCCGGCGGCCGTCGCCGTCTGCTTCGACCGGTACGAAAAGACCTTCCGCGAGGAGATGGACGCGGCGTACAAGGCGCAGCGCCAGGCGATGCCGGACGACCTCGTCCCGCAGATCGAGGAGACCAAGCGCCTCTGCCGCCTCCTCGGCCTCGCCGTTCTCGAGGAAGCCGGCTTCGAGGCGGACGACCTCATCGGCTCGATCGCCGTGGTCGCGGCGGGCGCCGGGATGCGCGCCGAGATCTGCTCGGCCGACAAGGACCTCTTCCAGCTCGTGAAGGACCCCGACGTCGTCGTCTTCCATCCCGTGAAGGAAATGCTCCTCGACGAGGCGGGCGTCCTCGAGTTCTTCGGCGTCAAGCCGTCGCAGGTCATCGACGTCCTCTCCCTCATGGGCGACTCGTCGGACAACATCCCGGGCGTCAAGGGCGTCGGCGAGAAGACGGCCAAGGAGCTCATCGCGACGTTCGGCTCGCTCGACGCGATCTACGCGCGCCTCGAGGAGGTCAAGGGCAAGAGGAAGGAGCTCCTCGCGGCGGGGCGCGACGAGGCCTACCGCTCGCAGACGCTCGCGACCGTCCGCTGCGACCGCCCGCTCCCGGCGCCGCCGGACCGGCTCCTCGAGCACTTCCGTATCCGGCCGCTCGAGCCGCAGGCCGTGGCCGCGCTCGCGGCCTTCTACGACGAGATGGGGTTCGGGCGCTTCAAGAAGGAGCTGCTCGAATCCTCGTCGGCTTCGGCGCCCGCGAAGACGGCGCCGGCGCCCGCCGAAGGCACGACGCTCTCGCTCTTCGACGACGCCCCCGCGGCGGCGTACGCGGAGGCGACGCCGCGCGGCATCGCCGACGCGGCAGACCTCGACGCACTCGTCGCGGCGGCCGTCAAGGCGGGCCGTGCGTCCGTCCATGTCGAGTGCGGGCCCGGCGCCCCGTGGCCCGCGCCGCCCCTTGCGGCGGCCGTGGCGATCCCGGGCGGCGAGACGGCCGTCTTCGCGCTCGATACCTCCGGCGTGCAGGCCCTCGCGGCACTCTTTTCGAAAGCGCCCGTCGTCGCGCACGACGCCAAGCGCCTCTTCCTCGCGGCCGACGCGCTCGGGATCGCGCCGCCCGCGCGGTTCCTCGACGCGATGCTCGCGAGCTACGTCGTGGCGCCCGGGCTCCACGCGCACGACCTCGCGGGCGACGCCCGCGGAGTCCTCGAGCTCCCGCCCGAGTCCGTCCCGCCGCTCAAGGAGCTCACGGACGGCGAGCCCTCGTCGGCCGCGACGTTCACGTCCGAGGAGGGCCGCCGCTGGCTCGCGCCGCGCGCGCGTCTCCCGCTCGCGCTCGCGGACGCGCTCGCGCCGCGCCTCTCGGAGGGCTCGCCGCTCTCGCGCATCCTCGAGGAGATCGAGCTCCCGCTCGTCCCCGTCCTCGCCCGGATGGAGAAGGCGGGAATCGCCGTCGATCGCGGCGTCCTCGCGGGCCTGTCGAAGGAGTTCGACGGGCGCCTCGCGACGCTCGAGACGAAGATCCACGAGGCCGCGGGGGAGCCCTTCAACATCGGCTCGCCGCAGCAGCTCGGCCGCGTCCTCTTCGAGAAGCTCGGCTACCCGGCGCTCAAGAAGACGGCCAAGACGAAGTCGTACGCGACGGGCTCGGAGGTCCTTGAGGAGCTCGCGACGCTCTCGAGCGGCCCCGTGCCGGCGCTCGTCCTCGAGTGGCGCGAGATCTCGAAGCTCAAGGGCACCTACGTGGACGCGCTGCCGGCGTGCATCGCGGCCGACGGCCGCATCCACACGCGCTACGACCAGGCCGTCGCCGCGACGGGACGGCTCTCCTCGAACGCGCCGAACCTCCAGAACATCCCGATCCGCACGGAGGCGGGCCGCGCGATCCGCCGCGCGTTCGTCGCGGCGCCGGGCTCGAGGCTCGTCGCGGCCGATTATTCGCAGATCGAGCTCCGCATCCTCGCGCACCTCTCCGGTGACGAAGCGCTCCTCGAGGTCTTCCGCCGCGGCGAGGACATCCACCGCGCGACGGCCGCGAAGATCTTCGGCCTCGACCCCGCCACCGTCACGGCGGACCAGCGGCGCAGCGCCAAGACGATCAACTTCGGCGTCCTCTACGGCATGGGCCCCTTCGCCCTCGCCGCGCAGCTCGGCGTCCCGCGCGCCGAGGCGAAGGAGTTCATCGCGGCGTACTTCGACCGCTTCCCGAAGATCCGGGCCTGCCTCGACGCGATCCTCGAGAAGGCGCGCGCGACGGGCGGGACGGAGACGATCTTCGGGCGCGTGCGGCCGATTCCGGGCCTCCACGACCGCAACCACAACGTTCGTGCGAACGCCGAGCGCATGGCGATGAACGCGCCGTTCCAGGGGGCGGCGGCCGACCTCATTAAGAAGGCGATGCTTGCACTCGACGCGGCGCTCGCCGCCGAGCTCCCCGGCGTCAAGCTCCTGCTCCAGGTCCACGACGAGCTCGTCCTCGAGGCTCCGGTGGCCCTCGCCGGGAAGGCCGCGGCCCTCGCGCGCCGCACGATGGAGGGCGCCGCGAGCCTGAGTGTCCCGCTCACGGTGGACGTCGGAACGGGCGTCAACTGGGCGGAGGCGAAGTAAAGGCGGGGAAGCCCTAGAATCCCTCTGATGCGGAGGGTCCCGGGAATTCTCGGCGCGGCCGCGCTGGTCGCGTTCGGCGTCCTGCACGCGCAGACGGCGGCGCTCAAGCCCGTCGAAGCGCTGCCCGACCCCGTGCGCCCGGCCCTCGCCGAGGTGCCGTACGCGCATCCGCTCTACCTCGCGCTGGAAGAGCCGCCGAAGGTCCTCGAACGCCCGAACCCGCTCGACCTCGGGACGCGCGTCCCGCTCGCGCTGAGCGCCCGCGTCCTCGAGACCGGAAAGGTCAGCGAGATCGTGGCGGTCGAGCCGCCGCTCAAGGCGTTCGCGACGCCTCTCGCGGCGCTCGCGCCGCGCTGGCGCTACGCGATCCCGCAGAAGGACGGGCGTCCGTCCGCCACCTGGGCGACGCAGATCCTCGAGCTGAACGTCTCGCTCGAGAAGGCCGTCTTCAGCGTCTTCCAGCTCGAGCCGCTGAAGAAGGACGACCCTCTCGCGAAGGTCTTCCGGGAAAGCGCGCTCGACGACGCGATGGCCCGCTATCCCGCGGCGATCGACCCGAAGGACGAAGGCGCCGTCTCCGTGGAGGAGCTCGACGCGCTCCCGGCCGCCGAGAAGACGCCGTGGAGCTTCGACGCGACGCGCCAGCGCGGCCGGATCACGGCCCTCGTGGAGGTCTCGGCGCAGGGAATCGTCTCGCGCGTCCTCCCGACGGGCGACGCCGAGCCCCTCCTCGCACGCTGGCTCCGCGAGAGCGCGGCGAAGTGGAAGCTCTCACCGGGCAAGGCGGGCGGCAAGCCGGTCGCGTCGTGGATGACGCTCGACGCGACGCTGGACTACACGATCGACTCGGCGAAGAAGAAGGGCGAGCGCAGTCTCAAGAAGAACCTGCGCGCGACGCCTACTCCACCTTCCTGACGTCGCCCATCCGCCGGGTCTTCTTCCGCGAGTCGAAGTACTCGAGCAGCGGGATGAGCGTCTTGCGTGTCAGGCCGAGGAGGTCGCGGAAGCCCGCGACGGCGAGCGTCTGGCCCTTCACGCTCTCGAGCTTCGCCTCGGCGGCGGCGGCGACGTCCCGGTGGACGACGAGATCCGGCGAGAGCCTCACGAGGAGGCCGGACTTCACGAGGTGCGAGGCGAGGCCTTCCACAACCTGGGGCTTCGTTCCGAGCAGCTTCGCCACGTCGAAGTTCTTCGGCGGCTCGAAGCCGGCCTTCCGGTAGAGCTCCTCGAGCCGGGCCGCGAAGGACGCCGCCTCGCCGGAGAGATCCGCTCCCTTCGCGCCGGGAGGCGCCACGCGGTCGCCGTCGAGCGCGATCGTCTTGCCGGCCGCGAGCGTCGCGAGCCAGCCGTCGGACGCGGCGGGAGAGAGGCTCTTCAGGCCTTTTGCGAGGCGGGCGAGGAACTCGCCCTTCCCGAGCGCGACGGCGGCCGAGCCGGCCTTCCGGCGCTCGGCGAAGAGCGCGGCCACGCGGCCCGCCAGCTCTGCCGCGACGCTCGCGTGCGCGAAGAGCGCGGGCGTGATCTTCAGCGCGCGGCCCGCGCCCGCGAGCCCCTCGAGGAGGTTCGCGGCGGCGGCCGACACGATCCCGAGCCGCGCGCCGAGCCGGGCCGCCGTCAGGCCGGCGGGCCCGGCCTCGAGGAGGAAGAGGTCCGACAGGGCCTTCTCGTCGCCCGACGCGAGG
Organism: Thermoanaerobaculia bacterium; assembly: GCA_038319835.1. Taxonomy (GTDB): domain Bacteria; phylum Acidobacteriota; class Thermoanaerobaculia; order UBA5066; family UBA5066; genus Fen-183. The sequence continues at coordinate 28,789 of JBBQDQ010000012.1, forward strand.
ACGGAGAAGAGGGCGGAGGAGGTCGCGTCGCCCGCCCCGGCGCGGCGCTTCAAACGCGGGCGGCCCGCGTCGAGGACGCGCCCGCCGCCGAGCGTCTCGGCGGGGGACGGGCGGCGGAGGATGAAACGGTCGCCGGGCCGCGCCGCAACGGGTGATTCGAGGAGGACTTGTGCGAACGCGGCGTCTCCCGGCCTGAACGTGCGACCCGCCGGCCCTTCCGGCTCCGGAACGGCACGCACGAGCCTTCCCGCCACGTCGGCGGTCCCGAGATGCACGCGCACGCGCACGCCGTCGGGAAGGGGAGCGTCGAGGCCCGGCAGGATCGACACCTCTGCGGTCAGGACCGACGAGGCCTCGAGAGCGCCCTTCGGGACGAGCGCCTGTCCGCGCTGGAGTTCCGAGCGCTCGATTCCCGCGAGGTTCAGGCTCGTGCGCTCGCCCGTGAAGGCCTCGCGGCGCTCTTCGCCGTGCACCTCGACGCGGCGGACGCGCGCGTCGAGTCCCTCGGGGAGGAGCGTGAGCGTCTCTTCGGCCGCGATGCGGCCCGCGTCGAGCGTTCCGGTCACGACGGGCCCGAAGCCCTTCATCGTGAACGCACGGTCGAGGAAGAGGCGCGGAACCTTCCGCGAGCGGTCCTCGCGCACGACGCGGCGGGCCGCGGCGAGGAGCTCCTTCTTCAGCAGGTCGAGACCTGCGCCCGTCACGGAGGAACACGCGACGATCGGCGCGTCCGCGAGAAACGAGCCCTTCACGAGCTCGCGGATCTCCTCGTCCACGAGGGCGCCGGTCTCGGCGTCCACGAGATCGCTCTTCGTGCGCGCGATGACGCCGGTCGACACGCGGAGAAGCTTGAGGATGTCGAGGTGCTCCCGGGTCTGTGGCATCACGGAGTCGTCCGAGGCGACCGCGAGGAGGACGAGGTCCACGCCCTGCGCGCCCGCGACCATCGTTCGCACGAACTTCTCGTGGCCCGGAACGTCCACGAACGAAAACGTCGTGTCATCCCACGCGGCGTGGGCGAAGCCGAGGTCGATCGTGATCCCGCGCGCCTTCTCCTCGGGCAGGCGGTCCGGGTCCGTGCCCGTGAGCGCCTTCACGAGCGCGCTCTTCCCGTGGTCGATGTGGCCGGCGGTGCCGACGAGAACGCGGCGCATGGGCGCCGATTATGGTCTCAGTACTCCGGCCCCTTGAAGATCGTCGACTTCTCGGCCTCGAGCGTCTCGCCCGCGAGCTTCGCGCGCACGTGCTTCGCGACGCGCAGGCCGTCGCGCGCCGCCGAGTCGATTCCGCCCGCGAAGCCCGCGCCCTCGCCGGCGGGGTAGAGCCCGCGCACGGACGTGCTCTCGCACCAGCCGTCGCGGTCGATGCGCACGGGCGACGACGTGCGCGACTCGGGAGCGAAGAGCACCGCCTCGTCCGACACGAAGCCCGGCATCTTCCTGTCGAACGCCCGGAGGCCGTCCGCGAGCGCCTCGAGGTAGGGCTCGGGCAGGATCCCGTCGAACGAGACGGCCGTCACCCACGGGCCGTACGTCGTCTTCGGCAGCGGGCGCGGCGAGATGGGCCGCCCGCGACTCTTCAGGAAGTCCGTGACGCGGAGCGCCGGCGCCGCGTAGGTGCTTCCCGCTGCCACGAAGGCGGCGGCCTCGACGCGCCGCTGGAGCTCGCGCCCGCGCAGGAGCTCCGGTCCCGGCATCGCGTCGAAGTCCTCGTCCTTCGTCTGGACGACGATTCCGGCGTTCGCGTAGCCGGACGAGCGCTTGTAGCGCGACATCCCGTTCGTCACGACGCCGCCCGCCTCGGACGAGCAGGCGATGACCTCTCCCCCGGGACACATGCAGAACGTGTAGATCCCGCGGCCGTTCTGCGACACGTGCGCCTGCTTGTAGTCGGCGGGCATGACGCCGCACGCCGTCGACACCTGCGCGTACTGGATCAGGTCGACCGCGTCCTGCGGGTGCTCGATCCTCACGCCCATCGCGAAGTGCTTCCTCGTCATCGCGACGCCGCGCGCGAGGAGCATGTCCATCGTGTCGCGCGCCGAGTGGCCGAGGGCGAGGATCGCGACGTCGGCCGCGACCTCCTCGCCGGTCTCGAGCTTCAGGCCGGACAGGGCGCCGTCCTTGCGCGTCAGGAGGTCCGTGACCTTCGCGCGATAGCGCAGCGTGGCGCCGTGCTCGAGGAGGTGCTTCCTCACGTTGCGCAGGACGACGACGAGCCGGTCCGTGCCGATGTGCGGCTTGGCGTCGACGAGGATGGACGCCGGCGCGCCGAAGCGGTGGAGCGTCTCGAGGACGACCTTGATCTTGTCGTGGCGCTTGCCGCACGTGAGCTTCCCGTCCGAGAACGTCCCCGCGCCGCCCTCGCCGAACTGCACGTTCGATTCGGGGTCGAAGACTCCCGACGTCCAGAACTTCATGACCTTGCGGTAGCGGTCCTCGGCCGGGTCGCCGCGCTCGAGGACCGTGACCGGGACGCCCGCGTCCACGAGGGCGAGCGCCGCGAAAAGGCCCGCCGGACCCGTCCCGACGATCGCGACCTTCGCCTTCGTGTCGAGCTCCGGAAGGAGAAGAGCGGGGGCCGGCGCCGGCTCGGCAGGCTCGAAGCGCAGAGGGGGTTCGGGAGCGAGGTCGAGCGGCGCTGCCGAGGTGAATTCCAGGGCGAGCTCCCAGAACAGGACGGGCTTCTGGCGCGCGTCGAGCGAGCGGCGGACGAGCACGAGATCCGAGAGGCCGCCGGGTGCGATGCCGAGGAGCCGCGCGACCGTCGCGAGGTCCACGCTCTTCGGCGCCCGCGCACGGACGCCCGCGAGGCGGTAGCGGGGCACGGGCGTATTGTGCCGCCGCGTTACCCTAGATGTCATGCACGGACCGCGTGAAATCGAGACGAAATTCCGCGTTGTGGAGCGGGCCGTTCTCGAATCGCGCCTGCAAGCGCTCGGGGCGTCCGCGGGCCCGTCCGAGCCCGAGTCCAACGTGCTCTTCGACGACGCGGCCCGGTCGCTCAGGGAGAAGGGCTGCGCTCTGCGCGTCCGCACGGTCGCCGGCCGTGGCCTCCTCACGTTCAAGGGGCCGGCCGAAGTCGCGGCAGGCGTGAAGAGCCGCATCGAACGGGAGAGCCCCGTCAGCGATCCCGAGTCGGTCGCGCGCGTCCTCGAGGCGCTCGGCTACAGGCCGTGGTTCCGATACGAGAAGCGCCGCGCGACGTGGACGTTCCCGGACCCCACGCGGCCGCTCGTCGTCGTGGACGAAACGCCGCTCGGGCTCTTCAGCGAGATCGAAGGGCCGGACGACGCCGTGCGCGCGCTCGCGGTCGAGCTGGGCGTCGCCGAGGCGGACTTCATCGCCGAGTCGTACATCGCGCTCTGGCTTGCGGCGCGGGAGAAGGACCCGTCGCTGCCGCAGGACATGGTGTTCGAGGGGGGCGGGCGGTGATTGCCTTCGTCCTGGCCGCCGGCTTCGGCACGCGCTTCCGGCCCGCGACACTCACGACTCCCAAGCCCCTTCTGCTCCTCGCGGGCCGGCCGATCCTCTTCCACGTCTTCGACCACCTCCTCGAGCAGGGCGCGGACCGCTTCGTGGTCAACGCGCACCACCTCGCGCCCGCCCTCTCCGCGGCGATCGGAGACGCCTACGCGGGCGTCCCCGTCGCCTGGTCCCTCGAGACCGAGATCCTCGGCACGGCAGGCGGCGTCCGGTGCGCGTTCGAACGCGGCCTCCTCGGCAGACACTTCCTCGTCGCCAACGGCGACGTCCTGACCACGCTTCCGCTGGGGCGCCTCCTCGCGGCGCGCCACGAGCCCGGCGTCGTCTCGGCCCTCGCCGTCCTCTCGAACGCGAACCCCGACCGCGACACGCCGCTCTGGGCGACCTCCTCCGGCCGGCTCGCAGCCGTCGGCGGCCCCCGGCCCGAAGGCGCGACGGGCCCGTGGCTGTTCACGGGCCTGCAGGCCGCGACGGACGCGCTCGTCTCGCGCATCCCGGCGGGCTTCGCCGAGCTCGCGAAAGACGTTCTGATCCCGTCGGCACGCGCGGGGGACGGCGGCTTCGCGCTCGTCCCCTACGCGCCCACGGACGGCCCCTGGTTCGACCTCGGGACCCCCGAGCGCCTGGCCGCGGCCGAGCAGGCTCTCGCTCGCTGACGGCGTCACCAGCGCGCGATCCACTTCAGCTTCTTGCCGTGCCAGGTCCAGATCTGGATCTTCGCGTTCGAAGGCGTCACGCGCACGGCGGCCTGCCGTTGCTTGCGGTTCGAGAGGTAGACGGTCCCGGGCGACGAGTGGCCCAGCGGCGAGAACGAGCAGATGTTCGACCGTCCGAATCGCACGGGGTCCGTCAGGTCGCCGAGGGGCGCCCCGCCGGGGTCGGCGCCGTCCATCCCGGGCACGAACGAGAAGTTCACGCCCTGGTAGCGGCTGCCGAGCCAGTACGGCCCGGCGACGAGCTTGTCGAGGCCCTTCTTGATGTCTGCGGTCGTGACGCCGTTTCCGTTTCCGTCCTGGTAGACGCTGAGGACGAGATCGCCCGCGTTCGCGACCCACTTCACGCCGACCTCCGCGCCCTGGAAGACGGCGCGCGCACGGGCGGCGTGAAGGATGGCGGCGACCTCACGCGCCGCGGTGCCGAGGGATTCCTCCGCGAGGATCTCCGAGAGGGCCGGGATGCTCACGAGGAAGAGCGCGGCGAGGATGACGAGGACGGCGGACAGCTCGGCCAGCGAGGTGCCGCGGTCGGGTGTGCGCATCGTGTCTCGTTTGGCGTGGCGACGGGAGGGGGGGCGGCGCGGCCGCGGGCGCCGCGCCGTCCGGGGGGGGGGGAGGGACTAGGCCTTCGCTTTCGCGGCCTTCGGAGCCTTCGTCCCGGAAGAGGCGGGCTTCGTGGTCTTGCCGGCCTTGACGGCCGTGGCCTTGCCGCTCTTCGAGCGGGCGGACGACGCCTTCTCGACGAGCGTCGTCGCGCCCGAGACGGCGACGTACGGCTTGAGCGTCGTGAAGAACTTTTCGCCGACGCCCTTCACCTGCATGAGGTCCTCGGGGCGCTTGAACGCGCCGTGGTCCTTGCGGTGCGCGACGATGCGGTCGGCCAGCTTCGCGCCGACGCGCGGCAGGCGCGCGATCTCCTCGGCGGAGGCCTGGTTGATGTTGACGACCTTGTGCGTGGCCGGGGGCTCGCCTTCGGCCATGGCCGGGTGAGCCGCGATGCCGGAGAGCGACAGGCCGAGGACGGGGATGACGAGAGCACGGACGATCGGACGGAGAGACATCATGAGACTCCTTTCGAGTTCTGTTCGCTGGGCGTGGATTGATCAGGGTGGAGAGAAAAGTTGAACCGGGATCCGGGGGTTGTTCCTTCCGCTTCGTCCCGGCGCGTCCGGGTGCGCGTTCGGCCTCAGGTCATCCATCGCCTCCGGCCCAGTCCATCGCACGGTCGGTGCCGTAGAGCCCGCGGCACGCGCAAACGATTGAAGAGAAGAGAATTCCGCCTGGAAAGGGGAAGAGAGCAGCCGCGGTGCGCGACAACTTCTCCTGTCGACGCATCCGCCGCCCTCCGCACGATTCCCTTCCAGGAGAATCCCTTCCCCTCTCCCGCACGAAAAGGAGAGGGACGACAGGAAAAGCTGTCGTGGTGGAGAATCGAGCAATGGCTGAACGCGCGGGCGGACCGAACGACCTCATCCTCGGGATCTCCGGGGCCAGCGGCTCGCGCCTCGGCCTCCGGGCGCTCAGGCTCTTCGCCTCGTCGCCCGACGTCGAACGCCTGCACGTCGTCGTCTCACCGCGCGCCCTCGTCGTCGCGAGGGACGAACTGGACGCGGCCATCACGTCCGTCGAATCGTTTCTCGACGCGGCTTCTCTCGATGCCGCGGCCCGCGGCCGGCTCGTCCTGCACCCCGAGAGCGCGATCGACGCCTCGATCTCGTCGGGGTCGTACAAGACGCGGGGGATGGCCGTCCTGCCGTGCTCGGCGGGTACGCTCGCGTCCATCGCGCACGGGACCTCGCGCGGACTGCTGCAGCGCGCGGCCGACGTCTGTCTCAAGGAGCGCCGGCGCCTCGTCCTGGGCCTCCGGGAGACGCCTCTCTCCCTCGTCCACGCCGAGAACATCGTCGCCGTCACGCGCGCGGGCGCGATCGTCGCGCCGCCCGTCCCGGCCTTCTACGCGGCGCGCACGGCCGAGGCGATGCTCGACGCCTACCTCGAGCGCGTCGCGGACCTCCTCGACCTCCGGGTCGACACCGCCGGCTTCCGCTGGACGGGAGCCCGCTGAGCGATCCCGTGTCCGTGAAGCGCTACCTCTCCCTCGTCACGTTCGCGCACACGATCTTCGCGCTTCCGTTCGCGCTCCTCTCGGCCGTCCTCGCGGCGCGCGGCGTCCCGCTGCTCCCGACGCTCGCCTGGATCCTCGTGGCGATGGTGGGCGCGCGCTCGGCCGCGATGGCGTTCAACCGCATCGCCGACCGCGCGATCGACGCCGTGAATCCCCGTACGAAGACGCGCGACATCCCGGCCGGCCGCGTGTCGGTCTTCTCGGCGGCCGTCTTCTGCGCGCTCTCGGCGGCCGTCTTCGTCTTCGCGGCGTGGCGGCTCAACCCGCTCTGCCTCGCCCTCTCGCCCGTCGCGCTCCTCGTCGTCCTCGGCTACTCGTACACGAAGCGCGTCACGGCGCTCGCGCACCTCGTTCTCGGCCTCGGCCTCGCGATCGCCCCGGTCGGCGCCTGGATCGCCGTCACGGGCGCCTTCGCGCTCCCGCCCGTCGTCCTCGGCCTC
>JBBQDQ010000013.1:0-33654 GCA_038319835.1 Thermoanaerobaculia bacterium
TTCGTCGAGCTGCTGCTTGCCCGTTTCGAGACCGCTCCGGAGCTTCCCGGGAATGCCCCCCTCCAGGCGCTCGGCTGCTCTTCGGGCCAGCTCGAGGTGAAGACCCGCCGCCGAGAGGGGCGTCGCGAGCTCGTGGCGCAACGCGCGGCAAGCGCGGAACGTCGCCCCAAGTCGCGCCTGGTCGAACGTGTCAGGCATGCAGAACGCGTCCGCGAACGATGGAGATTCGCATAGGGCACCGACTCCAGTGCAACGCCAAGGCCATAGTAAACCTTACAAACCAGGATAACGATTAAATACCGCTGCCCCTGAGCACGGTCACGACGGTGCGCAGGAGGACGAACACGTCGAGCGCGGGCGTCCAGTGGAAGAGATACCCGAGGTCGTAGCGAAGCTTGACGTCGGGGTGGGTCGCGTACGCGCCCATCACCTGCGCCAGGCCCGTGAGGCCGGGCTTCAGCGCGTGCCGCAGCCGGTAAGCCGGGACGTCGGACTCGAACGTGGAGACGAACTCCGGCCTCTCCGGCCGTGGGCCGATCAGGCTCATGGAACCACCGACGACGTTGAACAGCTGCGGGAGCTCGTCGAGCCGCGACCGGCGCAGGAACCCGCCGACTCGCGTCACGCGCCCGTCGTCCGCCGAAGAGAGCGTCGGTCCGGTTCCGGCCTCCGCGTCCTTCTTCATCGTCCGGACCTTCCAGAGAAGGAACCCGGCGCCTCCGCGCCCGACACGCCGCTGGCGGATCCACGGCGATCCGGCGCTCTCGAGCGCGACGGCCGCGGTCACGAGGAAGAGCAGAGGAAGAGTGAGGACGAGGAGCGCGGTCCCGAGGACGAGGTCGAGCGTGCGGCGCCAGGCGAACGCGAAGGCGCTTGCGCCACGGGTCGCAACGGGCACGAGCGGGAGGTCGCCGAGGCTCCGGGTCACGACGCGCGAGGCGACGACGTCCGCGACGCCCGGCAGGATCCAGAGGTCGAAGTCGTGCTCGAGGCTGTGCTCGAGGAGCGTCACGAGCGTTTCCCGATGCTCGGGCCGGTCGGAGGCGAACAGGACGTCGCGCGCCGGGCCCGGAGTCCACTCGGAAGGGTCCTCGCGCCACGCGAGGAGTGAGTGGCCCGTGATCCGGCCTGAGCCGAGCGCCTCGGCCGCCCGGCGCGCGTCCTCCCCGGCGCCGAGGACGAGGACCGGGCGCGTCCCGATCGGCGCGATCGCCTCGGCGAGGCGGCGCCAGCCGCCGAGGGAGAGCGACAGGACCGGCACCCAGACGAGGAGCACCGAGCGCGGAACCGCGCGCCCCGCGAGGAAGTAGAGCGCGAGCAGCAGACCGCCCGCCAGGAACGCGCCGACGAGGAGCCCGCCCCGCTCCTTGAGCGACGCGAGAGGCTCGTCGTACGTACCGGCGAGCCAGAGCGCCGCGAGCGTGACGAGCGCGACGCCGCCCAGCCAGACAGCGTCCAGAGGGAGGTTCGGCGTCGGAAGGATCCGCATGGTACCGGGCAGCGGCAGGAGGCGGCGCAGTGCGACGATGACGGTGAACAGGCCGATGGCCACGGCCGCGTCTCCCGCGGCGATGAGGGCCGTGCGGCCCGCGAAGCGTCCGCGCGGCTTCACGCGCGCCCCCGGGCCTCGCGGTAGCCCGCCGCGAACGCGTCGACGGACCGGCGGCGGTCCGCGTGCGCCTCGACCCACGCGCGCCCGCGCGCCGCTTCGGCGGACGCGGCGCCGGCGTCTTCGAGGAGCCCGACGAGAGCCTTCGCGAACTCGTCGTCCGAACGCGCGGTGACGACGGGCGGCGCTTCGCCGCCCGCGGCGGCTCGTGCGGCGACCTCGGCCGACGCGACGACGACGGCGCCGGCCTCGAACGCCTCGAAGACCTTGTTCGGTGTGCCGGTTCCCATCGCGACCGGCGCGGCCGCGACCCGCGCCGTCCTGAGGAACGCGGCCATGTCGGGCACGGGGCTCACCACCTCGACGCCGTCCTTCCCGGAGCGCGCGAGGAGCCACGCGGGGGCGTCGGCCCCTCCGAGAACGAGGCGCGCATCGGAGACGCCGCGCCTCACGCGCGGCCAGATGTCGTCGAGCAGGCGCTTCACGGCGAGGACGTTCGGACGGTACATGAGACGCCCGGAGAAGGCCACGACTCTCCCCCGCGGACCGGGCGCGAGGGGTCCGACTTCGACTCCGTTCGCCACGGCGCGCGTCCCCGGCGGCAGGTGAGCCGCGTCGAAGGGCGTCGTCGCAAAGAGAACCGCGGCTCCCTCCGCGGCCCTCCGTTCGGCGCGCGCAAGGCGCGGGGCCTCGGCGTCCCAGTACGCCCTCCTCCAGGGCGCAGGGTCGTCGTTCGCGGCCTGGCGGGCGGCCTCCGCGAGGGCGTCCACGTAGTCCACGACGCACGGGATTCCCGGGAGACGCCCGACGTTTGCGAGAAGGCGCGGAAGGAGGACGCAGACGAGGAGGTCTGCGCTTCGTGAAGCATCTGCGAGCGAACGAGCGAAAGATCCTGCGAAGAGCGCGGATTGCAGAGGTTCACCGGATGCGGCGGCCCGCACGAGGGCGGCCGGGAGCCGAACGCGATCGAGGCGCACGGGATGGATCGACGCGACGTCCGACCTTCTCGGAATCTCCTCTGCGCGACTGATTCCTCCCACGAGCGCCGTCTCGTATCCCGCCTGCGCGAGCGCCGCGAGGTGCAGCTCCGCGCGCAGGCGGTCGCCCGTGTGGCCCGTCCCGGGCAGGCGCGGGACGAGCAGGACCGCCTTCACGCCTCGGGCCTCGCGCGGTGCCACCGCGAGGGGGACCGAACGCCGCGGACGAAAGCGCCCGCCCACATGGCGAGCGAGTCGGACACATCCGCCACGGAGACAGGTGGACATTCGGGGGAATCGCCGATGCGCTGCCGGAGCGCGACGAGCGAAAGCCACTCGAAGAGCAGACCGGATTTGCCTTCGAGTGAAAGGAGCAGGAGGAAGAACAGAAGCAGCAGGGGGCGCGTCGCGCCGGCAGCAGGCGCGGCGCTGCCGGCCGCCGACGCCGCGGCGGACCACGCGCCACTCGAAGCAAAAACCACCAGCAGCAGATCCGAGGCGCCCGCAAGAATCGCGAGCGTCCCGAGCAAGAAGACCCTCGGACGGAGCCAGAGGTCCGCGGCCAGCACGAACGTCCCGACCGGTCGCCTCATGAAACTCGTCATGAGGTCCCCGAAGCCGGAGAGGAACAGCTTCAAGTGCCCGGCAAACCAGCGCGCGCGCGACCGGCCCATCGCGGCCGCGTCCGCGGACGGCTCGTCGAACGCAAAGGGGCCGGGCAGCGCGCGGACGCGCACGCCCTTCGCGAGGAGTGCGAGCGTGGCCTCGGAGTCTTCGGCCGTCGTCCGCGTCGCGGCCGCGGGGCCGAGGCGGAACGCCCGGGGCGAAAAGCCCATCGCCTTGCCGCGGAGCCGCACCGGGAGGCCCGCCGCGTCGCGCGCGAGGTCGTCCAGCCTTGCCTCGGCGAGAGAGAGCGCCTCGACGCGCGGCGCTCCCGGCGCCGGGACGCCCTCCGGGCGGACCGGCAGCTGGAACACCTCCGCACCCTCTGGCACGCGCAACTCGCGGAAGAAACCCGGAGGCAGCCGCATGTCGGCGTCGAACACGAGGATGAAGTCGTAGGCCCTCAGCCGGTCGCCCACGCTCGCGGCGAGAAACGCCAGCGCATGTCCTTTCGCAGGACCGGGGATCTTCTTGGAAAGGTAATCCACCCCGTCGCTCTTCAAACGAGCCTCGGCTTCGGGGTCGGGGCCGTCCAGAAGGACGAGAACGTCGGCCCCCGCCCGGAGGTCGGCCGCCAGATCCCCCACGCGCGCGCCCTCGGCCCGCGACGGAACAACGGCGAGCAACCGTCCGGGCGCCTTCCCGGGCGTCGCGCCGCCACGGAAGGCCGCAAGGCGCCGCCACCTCAGGAAGGCGTCGAGGGCGGGCGCCGCCGCCGCAAAGGCGAGGAGGCCGCAGCCGGCCGTGAGGATGTCCACGCGGCCCGCATCGTACGGTACGGGCGGGCCGCGTGGCGCGGAGCTACTTCTTCCGGGACTGGGCGTCCACGACGCCGAACGCCGCCATGTTCACGATGTCCGCGACCTCGACGCCCCGCTGCAGAACGTGCACGGGCTTGCCCATGCCCATGAGGATCGGCCCGATCGCATCGGCCTTGGCGAGACGCCAGACGAGCTTGTAGGCCGCGTTGGCGCTCTGGAGCTCGGGGAACACGAGGACGTTCGCGGGGCCCTTGAGGTCCGTCCAGGGGTAGTTCTCCTTGAGGAACTCCGGGAGGACGGCCGTGTCGGCCTGCATCTCGCCGTCGCACTCGAGGTCGGGCCGGCGCTGCTTGACGAGCTTGACGGCCTCGCGGACCTTGTTCGTCGCCGGGTGGACCGTCGACCCGAAGTTCGAGAACGAGATCATCGCGACGCGCGGCTGGATCCCGAAGAGCTTCGCCGTGTCCGCCGACAGGAGCGCGATCTCCGCGAGGTCCTCGGCCGTCGGGTCGATGTTGACCGTCGTGTCCGCGAAGAAGAACACCCGGTCCTGCAGGATCAGGATGTAGAGCCCCGAGACCTTCTTGACACCGGGCTTGACGCCGATCGTCTGGAGGGCCGGCTTGATCGTGTCCGGGTAGTTCGACGTGAGGCCGGAGAGCGTGACGTCCGCGTCCCCCTGGTCGACCATCATGCCCGCGTAATAGTTCCGGAAGCGGAGCGTGCGCTCGGCGTCCTCGAGCGTCACGCCGCTGCGTTTCCTCTTCTCGGCGTACGCCTTGACGTACTTCGCGTAGTTCGGGCTCGTCTCCGGGTCGATGACCTCGATGGGCGCCTTGCAGTCCATCGCCTTGAGCGCCGCCTCGGCCTTTTTCCCGCGCGAGAGAAGAATCGGCTTCGCGAGTCCCTCCTCGGCGAGCATCTTGGCGGCGCGCTGGATCTTCGGGTCGTCGCCCTCGGCGAGGACGACGCGCTTCGGGTCGCGCCTGGCCTTCTCGTGGATGACCTGCATGAACGAGCGCGAGCGCGAGAGCATGCCCTCGAGCTTCCGCTTGTAGGCCTCCATGTCCTTGATGGGTTTCTTGGCGACGCCGGTCTCGGCCGCAGCCTGCGCGACCGCCGGGGCCACGTGCAGGAGGACGCGCCAGTCGAACGGCTTCGGGATCAGGTACTCGCGCCCGAACTTGAATCCCTCCACGCCGTAAGCACGGGCGACGGAGTCCGGCACGTCCTCTTTTGCGAGGTTCGCGAGAGCCTTCGAGGCCGCGAGCTTCATCGCCTCGTTGATCTGCGTGGCGCGGCAGTCGAGCGCGCCACGGAAGATGAACGGGAACCCGAGGACGTTGTTGACCTGGTTCGGGTAGTCCGACCGACCCGTCGCCATGATGACGTCCGGCCGGGCGGCCTTGGCTTCCTCGGGAGTGATCTCGGGCACGGGGTTCGCCATCGCGAAGACGATCGGGTCCTTCGCCATCTTCTTGATCATGTCGCCCGTGATGAGCTTCGCGGCAGAGACGCCGACGAAGGCGTCCGCGCCCTCGAGGGCCTCGGCGACCGTCCGCTTTTTCGTGTCGCGTGCGAAGCGCTGCTTGTACTCGTTCATGTTCTCCGTCCGGCCCTTCCAGATGACGCCGGTGCGGTCGACCATGAGGATGTTCTCGAGCCTCACGCCGTACGTGATGTAGAGGTTCGCGCAGGCGACGGCAGCGGCGCCGGCGCCCGCGAAGACGACCTTCGCATCCTCGAGCTTCTTGCCCGCGATTTCCAGGGCGTTCAGGAACGCGGCGGCCGAGATGATCGCGGTGCCGTGCTGGTCGTCGTGGAAGACCGGGATGCCCATGCGCTTCTTGAGCTGCTCCTCGATGTAGAAGCACTCGGGGGCCTTGATGTCCTCGAGGTTGATCCCGCCAAACGTCGGCTCGAGGCGGGCGACGCACTCGATGAGCTTGTCGGGATCGTGCTCGGCGACCTCGATGTCGAAGACGTCGACGTCGGCGAACCTCTTGAACAGGACTCCCTTGCCCTCCATGACGGGCTTGCCGGCGGCGGCGCCGATGTCGCCGAGGCCAAGGACGGCGGTCCCGTTGGAGATGACGGCGACGAGGTTGCCCTTGCCCGTGTACTCGTAGACGAGTTCGGGGTCGCGGGCGATTTCGAGGCAGGGCTCGGCGACGCCGGGCGTGTAGGCGAGCGAAAGGTCGCGGGCGGTCGCACAAGGTTTGGAGGGGATGACCTCGAGTTTTCCCTTGCGGCCCGTCGAGTGGTAGTCGAGGGCGTCCTGTTTGGTGAAGCTCACGCGTGTTTCCTTCCTTCCTGAACCAAGGAACGAATCATAGTCCCGGGTTTACGCGTCCCCGGATGATGCGGGCGCATCAAGACGGGTCAGGAAGCGAGGCGCCTCACCGTGTCCGTCAGGACGACCGTGAGCAGCCGCTCGGGGAAAGCAGCTTTGAGGGCCGCGATCGGGTCGAAGCCGAACTCCGACGCCTCCCTCACGGTCCGTTCGGCGGCGTCGAAGTACGCGATCTGGTCCTCGACAGCTTCGCGCCCCCCCGCCGGCCCGTGTCCCGGCACGAGCGTCCAGAACGGGATCCCGCGCAGCCTCTCGAGTGCGGCGCGCCAGCCGGCCACGTTCGCGTCCTCCAGGTTCGGGTGGTAGCCCGTGGACACGAGGTCGCCCGAGACGAGGACCCCGAGCGCCGGCGCGTAGACGCAGAGGTCGCCCGGCGTGTGCGCATGGCCCGGGTGGAAGACGTCGAAACGGATTCCGCCCGCCTCGAACGCGAGGCCTTCCGCTACGAGCCGTCGCGGCGCATAGGGCTCGGCCCCTTCGAAAAGCGGGGCGAGCGCCGGGTCCCGGCGTCTTTCCATGATCAGCCCGGCGTGCTCGCGCGCCATGCGCTGCGCCGCGGCCGCGTGCGCGATCACGTCGGCGCCGAGCGCCGCGAACCACGAGGCGCCGAGCGCGTGATCCGTGTGGTGGTGCGTGAGGACCACGTGCGTGACCGGATCCACCGCGCGCTCCGCGATCCGCGCGCCCAACGCCGCCGCCTGGCGTGGCGCGACGAACGGGTCCACGACGACGACGGCGCCCTTGCCGTAGAAGACCGTCGCGTTGGACCCATAGCTCTCCGCGAGGGTCTCGCCCCCGTGCGAGAAGACGGAGACCTGGTCGGAAAGCCGGGTTTCGGTGAGGGCCACGTCCGTCCCTGGCCTCCTAGACGGCGAGCGTTCGCGCGCCCGCGGCGAGGGTCCTTTTCACGACGCCGACGACCTGGTCCAGGGCGATTCCCTGCGCCTGCTTCTCGCGCCGGGCCGAGACCTCGACGACGCCCTTCGCGAGCGACTTGCCGCCCACGACGACGCGCACCGGGAAGCCGATGAGGTCGATGTCCTTGAACTTCACGCCCGGCCGCTCGTCGCGATCGTCGTAGAAGACATCCACGCCGGCGGTCTTCAGCTCCTCGTAGAGTTTGTCGGCGGCGGCGAGGACGTCGGCGTCGCGCTGGAGGGCCGCGACGACGCACGCGAAGGGCGCAAGCGGGACGGGCCAGACGATTCCGTGCTCGTCGTGGTGCTGCTCGACGGCGGCGGCGATGGTGCGGCCGAGGCCGAGGCCGTAGCACCCCATCGCGAGCGGCACCATCTTCTGCGCCTGGTCCGCGACCTCGCACTTCATCGACTCGGAGTACTTCGTGCCGAGCTTGAAGATGTGCCCGACCTCGATGCCGCGCTTGATCCGGAGCGTGCCGCGCTTCGGGGCCGGCGAGGGGTCGCCGTCGCGGGCGGTCGCGACCTCGACGACGCCGGAAAACCCGGGCTGCGACATCACGTCTCGCGCGATCGACACGTTCGAGTGATGAAGGTCGTCCTTGTTGGCCCCGCACCACACGTTGACCGCGTTCTCGAGGGAACGGTCGACGAAGAGAAGAATCGGATTCCCTTCGAATGGTTGAAGGGCCCGGGGCCCCACGAAGCCGGGACGCGTGCCTGTGACCTTTCGAAGTATCTCCTCCGAAGCCAGCTTCGCGTGAGCCACGCCGAGCGCCTTCGGGAGCTTGACCTCGTTGATGTCGAGGTCCCCCCGGATGAGCACCGCCGCGACCCCCGCATTGCCTTCGCTCTTTACCCATTCATAGAGCATCGTGTTGACGATGCGCTCCGGCGTCGTCCCGAGGTGATTGGCTTGGCCCTCGGTCGTGGTGATGCCCGGCGTCGGCGCGTTCGCTTCTCCGAACGGCTTCGCGTCCTCTCCCGCCCAGGGCTCGGGGAGGGGCGCCGTCACGGCCTTCTCGATGTTCGCACCGTAGTCGCCGGCTTCCGCAAACACGAGCGCATCTTCGCCAGTGGCTGCGACGACCATGAACTCCTCCGAAGCCGAGCCGCCGATCGCGCCCGAGTCGGCCTGCACGACTGCGAACTCGAGGCCGCAGCGGTCGAAAATGCGGCGGTACGCCGCGTCCATCTTCTTGTAGTGGACGTCGAGCCCCTTCGGGTCGAGGTCGAAGGAGTACGCGTCCTTCATGAGGAACTCGCGCCCGCGCAGGAGACCGAAGCGCGGGCGGATCTCGTCGCGGAACTTCGTCCGGATCTGGTAGAGGTTGAACGGCAGCTGCCGCCACGACGTGACGGAGCGCCGCACCATGTCCGTCACGGCCTCCTCGGCCGTCGGTGCGAGCGCGAACTCGCCGTCCTTGCGGTCCTTCAGGTGGAAGAGGATGCCCTCGTTCTGGTAGCGGTCCCAGCGGCCGGACTCGACCCAGAGCTCCTTCGGCTGGAGGATCGGGAGGTCGACTTCCTGAGCGCCCGTCGCGTCCATCTCCTCGCGCACGATCTCGGTCATCTTCTTGAGCGACCGGAAGCCGAACGGCGTGTACGAGTAGATGCCGGCGGCGAGCTTCTGGATGAAGCCGGCTCGGTAGAGGAGCTGATGCGAGACGACCTCGGCGTCGCCGGGGACTTCCCGCAAGGTGACGAGAAACGACTGTGACCAGCGCATGGGCGCGGAGATTAGCAGGCGCGCCGGGTCACCTCAGAGCGAGGAGCGTCTCGCCCGCGAAGGGCGCCCGCTCGTGTCCGAGGAGGAATCTAGTCAAAGGTGCGCTCCCGCGCCGCGCCCGCCACCGGGAGGAAGTGTCCTCTCGCGGGTCGCGGCGCCGAGGACACCGAGAAGAATTCCATAGAAGGTGAAGACGGCGATCCCCGCGGCAAAGAGCTTCCCGGCAAGCGGGGAGCGGTGGGCGAGTGCCGCGACCGCTGTACCCGCGAGCAGCGTCACATATCGATTGACTCTTCACGTTCATGGAACTCCCGGTTCTTCAGCGCCTCCGCGTCGCGTCGATCAGCGCTTCGAGATGGTCGAGGTAGCGCTTCAGAGCCCGGCGCCCGTCCTCGGTCAGCCGAAATTCCGTCCGCGGCACGCGGCCGTCGTAGCCCTTGGTGCACGAGACGTAACCGGCCTCCTCGAGCTTCCGGGCGTGGACCGACAGATTGCCGTCCGTCGCGCCGAGGATCGCCTTGAGCTCCGTGAACGTGAGAGACGGAGTCCCCGCGAGCGCGCTCACGATCCCGAGACGGAACCGCTCGTGGATGACGCGGTCGAGGCGCATGGCCTCGGAGGGGGCGGGCGCGGCCTTCTTCGGCCGGACGGACGCCGCCACGCGGGGACGCGCGGCGCTAACCACCGTGCCTCCGCGCGACGACGAGGCCCGTCAGGACGTGGCCCGCCCCGAAGCCGAGTCCGAGGAGGACGTCTCCCCTCTCCGGCAAGACGAGCGCGAGGAGCCCGGTCCAGACCGCGAGCCACTCGCGGGTCGAGGACGTTCCCGCCGCGAGCGCCGCCACGGCGAGGCCCACGGCGCCCATCGCGACGCCGCCCTTGCCCGGGACGCACGTGAACGCCGCGCCACGCCCCATCGCGTCCCGGATGAAGCGGAGGTCCTCTTCGGCCCGGTCTTTCAGGTCGACCGTCCGCTTCGCCGACATCGGGGGCGATCCTCCCCTCGGCGACTCAAGCGCGTCAAGTACTTTGTGCAGCAGAGTCCCTTAGACTCGGCGACGGTGGACGTCACCCCCTATTTTCAGTCGGCGGAGAAGGCCGACGCGGGCCTCTCCCCGCTCGCCCGCGGAGTCGTGGGCTCCGAAATCCTCCGCATCGCGGGCGAGATCCGCGCGCTGCAGGCCACCGGCCGCCCCGTCTGCAACCTCACGATCGGCGACTTCGACTCGCGCCAGTTCCCCATCCCGGACGGGCTCCTCGCCGCCACGAAGGAAGCGCTCGAGACGGGCCAGACGAACTACCCGCCGGCCGAGGGGATCCTGCCGCTGCGCGAGGAGGTCGTGAAGCTCTACGCCCGGGATCTCGGTCTCTCCTACCCCGTCGAGTCCGTCGTGATCGCGGCCGGCGCCCGGCCGCTTCTCTACGGCACGTACCGCACGCTCCTCGAGCCGGGCGACGGCGCGATCTACCCGGTCCCGTCGTGGAACAACAACCATTACGCGTACCTGTCCGGCGCCCGCGGAATCCCGATCCGCGTCGAGGCGAAATCGAACTTCTTCCCGACGCCGGACCAGATCCGCCCGCACGTCCCCGGTGCGCGCCTCTTGATCCTGAACTCGCCGCTCAACCCGACGGGCACGGCGATCTCGAAGCAGGCGCTGACGGACCTCACGGAGATGGTGGTCGAGGAGAACCACAGGCGCGACTCGGAGGGCCGGAGGCGCCCGCTCTACCTCGTGTACGACCAGGTCTACTGGACGCTCGTCTTCGGGAAGACCGAACACCACACGCCCGTGGGGCTCGTCCCCGAGAGCGCGCCCTACGTGATCTTCCTCGACGCCATCTCGAAGGCCTTCTGCGCGACCGGCATGCGCGTGGGGTGGGGTGTGATGCCCCCGCCGATCCGCCGCCGGATGTCCGACATCCTCGGCCACGTCGGCGCCTGGGCGCCGAAGGCCGAGCAGGTCGGCGTCGCGAAGTTCCTCGCGCAGCCGGACTCCGTCCGCGCGTACCGCGACTCCGTGCGGAAGAAGCTCGAGGAGCGGCTGGAAGCCCTGTACAACGGCGTGATGGCGATGAAGAAGGACGGCCTCCCCGTCGACGCGATCGAGCCGCAGGGGGCGATCTACCTGTCCGTCCGGTTCGACCTCTTCGGACGCACGGTGAAGGGCGTCCCCGTGAAGACGAACGACGACGTGCGGCGCCTCCTCCTCGAGGAGGCCGGACTCGGCGTCGTGCCGTTCCAGGCCTTCGGGTTCGCCGGGGACACGGGCTGGTTCCGGCTGTCGGTCGGCGCGGTTTCCATGGACGAAATCGCGGCCGCGTTCCCCCGCCTCAAGGCGATGCTCGCGGAGTCTCCCGCCGCCGTCTAGACTCGGAGCGTGGAGCAGGACAAGAAGTCCGAGAAGAGCCGTAACGCCATCCTCGAGGCGGCGCTGGATCTCTTCTCGAGCCAGGGCTACCGCGGCACGAGCATCCGCGACGTCGCGGAGCGCGCCGGGGTCTCCACGGGAAACGTCTACCACCACTTCGCCGACAAGGAGACGATCTTCCAGACGGTCCTCGGCCAGTACTGGAAGGCGATCGAGAGCCCGGACTTTCCGTTCAACAGGGCCCTCGCCTCCGGGACGTTTCCCGACAACCTCGAGGAGCTGGCCGCCGCCGCGAAGGAGAGCGTCCACGTGTGGCGGCGACACGTCGCGCTCATCTACGTCGACGTCGTCGAGCTCTCGGGAAACCACATCCGGAAGTTCTACTCGGAGATGGCGTCCCGCTTCGAGCGGTTCATCGTGTCGCACGGCGACGCGGTTTCCGGCGAGATCCGCCCCGGCGTTCCGGTCACGACGGCCGTCATGCTCGCGAGCCGGGTCTTTCTCCAGTACTACGCCGTCGAGATCCTCTTCGGCGTCCCGGACCAGTTCGGCAAGGACAGCGACCGCGTCATCCGCGAGATCGCCGAGATCCTCCGCCGCGGGATGCTGAAGGAGCCCGGCCTCGCCGCGGCCGCTCCGGTCCCGCTCGCGCGCGCGCGCCGCTAAATCACGGCGCGGCGAAGGGCCAACGTCGCGACTCCCGCGAGGGCTATCGTCATCGCGGCTAGACCCCAGCCCGAAAGTGCGGGAATCGCAGCTGGATTCGCCGGTGCGGCTCCGGAGGTGACGTAGCGGATGTCGTCCAGGCTGAACGAGTCGTCGATGATGCCGAAAGAGCCGGCCTCCTCGATCGTCACCGAGGTGATCTGTGCCCCGGGATCGGTGAATCCGAAGAACATCATCCCGCCGTTGGCGCTCGGGGCTCCCACGAGCGTGTACTGCTGGGAAGAGCCGTCGTTGAACTTGGCCACGATGGAATTGCCCGCCACCCCGGCGGTGCCCACGCCACCCGCGTAGGCGCCGAACGCCTGGATCGGCGAGGGAAAGTTGATCGTGACGCTCGCAGGCGACGCGGAATTCGTGACGTCCAACTCGAGGTAGTGGGACCCGCCGGGCGTCACATTGAAGCCATAGTTCCTGCCGTAGGGATTGCTACCCGTCGCGCTCGTGATACCGGACGTGGAGTGGGTCCAGGGGCCGGCCAGCAGCGCGGTAACGCCTCCGCCGAGCGAAAGGCTCGTCGCATAAACCGGGACGTTGACCGGCTGCGCCTCGAACGTGATCAGATTCAGGGTGCCAAGCGGGCCGGCCGCCGCGTCGAATGCCGCGGCCGCGGCGTTCGAGTTCGGAAGCGCTGCGGCGGAGTTGACCGACGCGTCGAGGCCGTAAAAGTAGTTGATGGCTCCGCAAGCCGGCCAGGAGGCCAGCAGAATCGGGACGATGAGCAGGCTCCATTTTCTTCTCACGGACACACCCTCTCTTGCAGCCGCGGTGCGGCAAACTCTCCGACAACTCGAATCGTACGTTTTCTGAAGGTTCTTATATTGGGCCGCCGGTGCCGCTGTCAATCGTTTACCGACGCCGGGGCGGGTGACGCGGCTAGACTTCTTCTCCGCTGAGGAACCCCCTCAGCCGCGGCCAGAACACTTCCGGCCTCTCGAGGTACACGACGTGGCCGGCGCCCGGGATCTCCTCGTAGACCGCGTGCGGAATCACGGACAGGATCC
Source organism: Thermoanaerobaculia bacterium (assembly GCA_038319835.1). GTDB lineage: Bacteria > Acidobacteriota > Thermoanaerobaculia > UBA5066 > UBA5066 > Fen-183. The sequence continues at coordinate 13,109 of JBBQDQ010000013.1, forward strand.
TCCGCTGCTGCGGCGTCGGGATCGCGCGATCCTCGGCGCCCGCGAGGACGAGGACGGGGCACGGGATCGCGGCGAACGAGGCCGCGTTCTCCCTGAGGGCCGCGAAGAACGGGTCCTGCGCCTTCGTGAGCCGCACGAGCGCCTCGATGCGGCCCGCGTAACGGTCGTGGAAGCCCTGACGCATGGACTCGAGCTTCGGCCCCACGCGCGCGACGAACTCCTCGGCGAAGATCTTCTCGTAGAGATACCGGGTGTAGAGCTCGAAGAGCCCGGGCCCGCCGGCGTAAAACCGCAGCGAGACGTCCTGGTACATCGAAAAGAGCGTCTCGGGCGTCAAAAGGATTCCCGACAGGATCAGGGACGCCGCGCGCGCCGGATGGCGGCGGGCGAACTCCGCCGCGACGAAGCCGCCGTACGACACGCCGACGGCGTGCACGCGCGCGATCCCGAGCGCGTCGAGGACCGCTGCGAGCGCGTCGCCGAACACCGAGATCGGCGCGCCCGGCACCTCCGCGTCGTCCGAGGCGCCCTGGCCGATGTAGTCGTACAGGAGGACGTCGCGCTCCCCCGTCAGCTCCGGCAGGAACGAAAGCCAGCTCTTCGTCGACATCGCGAGGCCGTTGAAGAGGCAGACCGTCTCGCGGCCGCCGGTCCCGTGCAGCTCCCAGTGGTAGCCATGCCCGGCGTGCTCGAGGCGACCCTCGCGCAGGGGCGCGGGAGCGGGAGGGGCGGCGCTCACGCTGCGTCCGGGGCGCCGTGCACGCGCGCAAGAAAGCGTTCCACGAGCAGGATGAACTCGTCCTCGCGCTCGACGACGAGCGCATGGCCGGAGCCCGGCACCACGACGAGATCCGCGCCCGGGATCAGGCGGGCCACGGCTTGCGTTCGTTCGAACGGCATCGCGGCGTCGCGGCCGGCCGCCGCGACGAGGACCGGACATGCGATCTTCGGAAGGACCGGGCGAAGGTCGACCTTCTCGAGCGCCGTCAGAAGGCCCTCGAGACCGTTGAACCAAGCATCGGGCAGGAGACCGACCTGCCCGCGGCGGGCCGCGATCTCGTCGGCGTGCTCGGCCTGCCACTCCGGCGTATACGCGAGGTGCACGATCGCGTCGTAGACCTCCGTCCGGTTGCCGCCGCGCGCCGCGGCAACGACGGCGCGGGCGAGGCGCTCGCCGGGCTCACCGAGGCCGGCGTCTCCGGCGCGCGCGACGTCCGTCACCGTCGCCGCGAAGACGGACCGGACGCGTTCCGGGTGGCGGGCGGCGAGGAGAAGCCCGACGTAGGCGCCGTACGAGGCGGCCACGACGTCGACGCGCGCCTCCCCCAGAGACTCGAGGAGCGCCGCGGCGTCGTCTGCGTGCTCTTCCATGGAGGCGCGGGGCGCGCCCGGCGACAGGAGCTGTCCGCGGAAGTCGCAGCGGATCACGCGGTGCCGGAACGCGAGGCGCCGGGCAATCGGATCCCACGCCGAGAACGACATCATTCCGCCGTTGAGGAGAAGGAGAGGGGGCCCCTCTCCTTCGACACGGTGCGTCAGGATGCTCATGAAGAAGGAGATTTCTTCGAAAGGTAGAGGGACCGGAGGTCGCCCTTCACCACTTTGCCGTATGGGGTGCGCGGAAGCGCATCGACGAAGATGAACTCGCGGGGAACTTTGTACCTCGCGAGGCGCCCCTCGACGAATGCCGCCAGCGCGGTTGCTCCCGCTTCCCCTTCTCCCTCTCTTCGTACGACGAACGCCACCCCGACTTCCCCCCACTTCGCGTCCGGCACGCCGACGACGGCCACGTCCTTCACCCGCGGGTGCTGGAAGAGGACGGCCTCGATCTCGGCCGGGTAGACGTTGACGCCGCCCGAGATGAGCATGTCCTTCTTGCGGCCCGCGATCGTGAAGAACCCGTCGGTGTCCTTCTTCGCGAGGTCGCCCGTGTGAAACCAGCCCTGCGCGTCGAGCGACGCCGCGGTGGCCTCCGGGTTCCGGAAGTAGCCCTTGCAGACGTGCGGGCCCCGGAGGAGAAGCTCGCCGACCTCGCCGACGGGCACTTCGAGCCCGTCTTCGCCGGTCAGCCTCGCCTCGGTGAACATCATCGGGCGCCCGATCGACCCGGCCTTGCGGACCGACTCCTCGACGCTCATCGCGAAGCAGTTCACGCCCACTTCCGTGAGGCCGTACCCCTGCTTGAAGTTTGCGCCGCGCCGGTGCCACGTCTCGATGATGTCGAGCGGGAGCGGCGCGCCGCCGCTGATGAAGTAGCGGACGCTCGAGAAGTCGGCGGACGCCCACGCCGGATGCTCCTGGAGCATCCGGAAGATCGTCGGAACGCCGAGGACGACGGTCGCGCGCTCCTTCCCGATCGTCTCGAGCACTTCGGCGGCGTCGAAGCCCGCGTGCAGGACGATCGTCCCGCCGATCGCGAAGATCGGCGTCAGGAACGCACCGAGGCCGCCCGCGTGGTAGAGGGGCGTGTAGATCGGCGACACGTCGTCCTCGCGCAGCTGCCACGACACGGCGGTGTTCACGGCGTTCCACGCGACCATGCGGTGCGGGACCATCACGCCCTTCGGCTTGCCCGTGGTGCCCGAGGTGTAGAGGAGGCAGTAGAGATCCTCGGGACCGGGAGGAGGAGAAGAAAAAGAGATTTCCTTGAAGGTGGAAGCGGGGGGGCGCTCCGGCGCGGGTGCTTCCGGCGCATCGAGCCGCATGCCCCTCACCCCCCTTACCCTTCCAAGCAAATCTCCTGCGGTCTCTTCGAACGTCACCCCATAGATCAACGCTTTCGGCTCGGCGTCGTCCATGACGCCCTGAAGTTCCCCCGCCGTCTGCCGCGTGTTGAGGGGGACGAGGACGACGCCGGTCTTGCCGCACGCGAAGAACACGTCGAGAAACTCCACGCAATTGCCCGCGAGGAGTGCGAGGCGGTCGCCCTTCTTCAGATCGAGGCCCTCCGTGAGGCTCCTTGCGGCCGCCTGCGCGCGTGCGTTCAGGTCGCCGTACGTGAAGCGCCGGCCGGTCGAGACCTCGACGAGCGCCGTCTTGTCCGGCGACAGGCGTGCCCGCTCGCCGAGGACGTCGCCTGAAATCACGGCTTCGCGGCCGCCGCGGGAGGCGGCGCGGCCACCGGTGGCGCCGAGACTGTGGGCGCCGGCAGGGGATCCTTGAGGATCTTCATCAGGGCCTCCGTGAAGCGGTCCGGGCACTCGACCTGGGGCGCGTGGCCGCAGTGCTCGATCGTCGTGAGGCGCGCCGCCGGAAGCTGCCCGGCGAGCCGGCGGGCGTAGTCCACGGAGACCAGCTTGTCCGACGCACCCCAGAGGAGATCGACGGGGACGTCGAAGCCGCCGAGCTTTCCGTCGAGGAGGTACGCGGGCATGCTTCCCGCCTCCGCGGCGATCCGCGCGATCGGGCCCGCGGCCGCGACGCGGATGATGTCGTCGACGACGAAGTCCGGAACCAGGGGCGCCGACGGGTCGCGCAGCGCCGCGAGCGTCCTGTCGGCCTCCGCGCGCGTCTTCGGCTGGAGCGTGAGGTCCGGCCGGTCTCCGAGGAGAGGGCCGCCGTTCACGAGGACGAGGTGCTGGACCCGCTCGGGATGCTCCTTTGCCCACACGGTCGCGACCCACGCGCCGAGCGAGTTCCCGACGAGGGTGACCTTTCCGTTTGGAAACTCCTTCATGGCGCCGTCGAAGCCCGCGAGAAGGGTCGCCAAGGACAGCGGCCCTTCCGCCGGAGCGCTCTCGCCGTGCCCGGCGAGGTCCACCGCGACGACCGCGAAGCTCTTCGCGAGCCGCGGCGCGACCTTCGCCCAGCCGCCGGCCTGGTCGCCGGCGCCGTGGACCAGGACGACGGGCGCGCCGCCTCCCCCGGAGAACACGCGCTGAGGTCCCACGGCGGACGTCTGGACGTGCTTCTCGAAGCCGGACGAGGTGAGCCGCCGGCGGCCGAGCCAGGCGAGCGTCGCGAGGGGCCTCCAGAAGATCGTCCCCGCCGCCGCTCCCAGAAGGAGGAGGAGGGCGGCGAGGGCGAGGACGATTTTCGTGGCGCTCGGCACGGTGCCCCGAAGCCTAGACCATGCGGAAGGCGGCACCCGCCATGTTGTAACCGACGCCGGACGCCACGAAGACGACGAGGTCTCCCGTCTTGACCTTCCCGAGGGCGCGGGCGTCGTCGAGCGCCATCGCGACGCTCGCCGAGCCCGTGTAGCCCCACTTGTCCATCACGACGTGGGTCTTCTCCATCGGAAGGCCGAGGTCCTGCATGACGAGCTCGATCGTCGGCCGGCGCACCTGCGTCATGAGGAGCATGTCGATGTCGGACACGGCGAAGTCGCCGTCGTCCGCCATCTGGCGCACGAGCTTCGGCCAGCCTTCGTTGTTGAGCTCGGGCGGGTAGCGTTCCATGAGCTTGACGGTCGTGCGGCCGGCCTTCACGGACTCCACCGATGCCGGTTCGTCGGTGCCGCCGGACAGGATCGCCCAGTTGCGGTGGTAGGACCCGTCCGCGCGGAACCCGGAGGCGACGAAGCCGGGCGTGTCGGAGGGCCCGAGAACCGCGGCGCCCGCTCCGTCCCCGAAGAAGAAGATCATCGGGTCGTTCGGGTCCGTGAGCTTGTGCATCATGTACGCCCCGATCGCGACGACCGTCTTCAGGGACTTGTTCGTCGCGATGAGGCCCGCGGCCGTCGCAAGACACGTCGGGAAGGACGCGCAGGCGCAACCGACGTCGAACGTCCCGGCGTTCTTCGCGCCGAGCTTGTGCTGGACGACGACGGACGTGGCCGGCGTGATGAAATCGGGCGAGTCCGTTCCGAGAAGGATGAGGTCCACGTCCTCCGGCTTTCGCCCCGCCGCGTCGAGGGCCTTGCGGGCCGCGCGGACGGCGAGGTCGGACGTCGCCCAGTCGGGCGGCGCGTACCAGCGTGTCTTGATCCCGCTGCCGGCCTCCATCTTGTCGACGAACTCCGGCGCGGTCGTCTTGAACCGCTCGCGCAGCGCGTCGTTCGACACCTCGATCTCCGGCAGGTACGAGCCGGTGGAGACGATCCGGGCCGAGCGGCTCATGTCCCGAGCACCAGCCCGCCGTCGACCGAGAGGGTCGTGCCGTGGACGAACGCGGCCGCGTCGGATGCGAGCCAGAAGTAGGCTTCGGCGATGTCCTCGGGCTTTCCCATGCGCCCGACGGGCGTCTTCGCGACCATCCCCGCGATGACCTTCTCGGGCATCGCTTTGATGATCTCGGTCGCGACGAAGCCCGGCGCGACCGCGTTCACGCGGATGCCGAACTTGCCGAGCTCGCGCGCCCACGTCTGGGTGAAGGAGATGACGCCCGCCTTCGTGGCGGCGTAGTTCGTCTGCCCGAAGTTGCCGTAGAGGCCGACGACGGAGGACGCGTTCAGGACGACGCCACTCCCCTGCTTGATCATCGTCGGAGCCACGGCGCGCGTGCAGTTGAAGACGCCCTTGAGGTTGACGCCGATCACCTTGTCGAAGTCGGAGTCCGACATCGTCGAGACGACCGCGCCTTCTTTCCACTTCACGAGCTGGGAGTCGCGGACGATCCCGGCGTTGTTCACGAGGACGTCGACGCGGCCGAAGAGCACGAGGACATCAGCGAGGGCCTTGTCCACCGCCGCGGCGTCCGCGACGTCCACCTTCCGGCCCTCGGCGTCGGGCGCGCCGGCGGCCTTGAGCTCGGGAACGAGGGAAGCGGCTCCCGCCTCGTCCACGTCCCACGCAGACACGGCGTAGCCGCCCTGGGCGAAGCGAAGGGCCGTGGCGCGGCCGATGCCGGCCGCGCCTCCGGTCACGATGGCGACTCGCATCGTCAGAACGTCACGCGCGCGCCGAGCTGGACTTCGCGGGGCGGAAGCGTCGCGAAGGCCTTTCCGTAGTTCGGGTTCACGACGGCCGCGGCCGCAGGGTTCGCGATCGTCGGCCCGCTCAGGTACCGGGCGCCGTCGATCGAGGTCACGTCGTAGTTGACCGTGTTGAAGACGTTGAAGCACTCGGCGATGAGCTCGAGGCCGACGCCTCCGAAGTTGAACATCTTCGACAGGCGGAGATTCATGTTGCGGTAGGCCGGGCCGTCCTCGGCGAAGCGGTCTACGCCGGTCGGGCGGTCGGAGTTCTTGCCGTCGCCGTTGTAGTCGTAACCGAGGCGCTGTGTCCAGGGCTGGCCGGCGCCGTACTCGAGGACGGGCGCGAGGTTGATGCCCCACGGCAGGCGCGCGATGCCGGAGATCACGACGCGGTACTTCTCCATCGACCGGGCGCGGCCGTATTCGGCCTGGATGTTCGCCGGGTCGTTAGGGTAGCCCGTCGGGAACTCGGGGCTGAAGTCGTCCGAGATGTTGTGCTTGCTCGCGACGGTGACGGACGCCGTAACGACGTGGCCGCCCTTGATGTTGCCGTTGAGGGAGAAGACGAGAGCCTTGTACTCCGACTCGCCGTCGTTCGTGTACGTGTTGATCTGGTCGAACGCCGTGTTCGGCCGGACGTGCGTCGCGTTGCCGCTCCAGTTCACGTCCCGGACGGTGATCTCCTTGCGGCCCTTCATGTAGATGCCCTCGACGTCCGCGTAGAGGCCCGTCTGGCCGAGCTTCGCCGTGAAGCCGAGCGTCGTCTGCGTGGACTCGGGCGCGTCGAGCGTCTTGTCGAGGACCGTGACGGCGGGCTTGGACTTGATGCCCGTGTTCTGCGGGTTGTTCGGATCGAGCGCGAACGCGGGGAAGCCGAGGAGCGCGCCGTTGATGTTCGTGTACGTCACGCGCCCCGTGTAGCCGTTCTGCTGCATCTCGGTAAACGCCGGGACGAGGAGGTACCGGCCCGTGAAGATTCCGACGCCGCCGCGGGCCAGGTATTCGCCTTTGCCCGTGATGTCCCACGAGATCCCGAGGCGCGGCTGGAAGTTGTTCGTGTCGATCGGGCGGCCATCGAGGCCGAGGTTCGGCTGGTAGATGTTCGGGTCGTTGCCGCCGGAGTCGTAGTCGTACCGCACGCCGAGGCTGACCGTCAGGTTCGGCACCGGGCGCCAGTCGTCCTGGACGAAGCCGGCGAGGCGGGTCGTGTTCGCCTTCACGTCCGCCGAGCCGACGCCGTAGGCGTAAGCGAGCGGGAGGGCCTTCGTGTCGGTCAGATAGAGCATGAGGCCGTACTGGTAGGTGTCGATACGCGAGCGGTCGATCACGCGCTGGACGCCCGCTCCGATCTTCAGGTCGTGCGAGCCCGCGCCGGCGAAGTGGAGATAGAGGGTGTCCTTGAGCTCCCACTGCGTGCCGTCGCCGAGGAGGTTGCCGAGAATGTTCCCGCCCGTCTGGAGCGTGTTGCCGCTCGAGTACCACTCGGCCATCGTGGACGTGTTCGTCGGCTCCTCGTACTTGCGGGTGCCGTACTGGGCGCGCGCCTCGTTCACGGTGCCGTTCCCGAGCGTCCAGGTGTCGCCGAAGGCGACCGTCAGGTTGTCGCGGTTCAGCTCCTGCCCGTAGGAGAGGTCCGCGACGCCGCCGACGCGGAAGTTGTCCTGCCGGAAGCGCTCGTAGTCGAGCTTGCCCGTCAACCGGTTGCTGTCGGAGATCTTCTGGTCGAGGCCGAGGTAGCCGAGCGTCTGATGGAACGGGACCTTGTAGTCGGCCGCGAGAGCCGCGAACGCGCCCTTCGGCCGGAAGAGAGTCGCCGTCGTCGAGTTGATCTGCTCTGCGGACGCGAAGAAGAACGTCTGGTCCTGGACGAGCGCGCCGCCGAGCGTGCCGCCGAACTGGCTGCGCGAGTAGTCGACGGTGGACTCGGTCTCGAGGGCGCCCATCGCGCGCAGGCTGCCGCCGCGGTAGAAGCCGAACGCGGAGCCCAGGAAGGTGTTCGTGCCGCTCTTCGTGAGGACGGAGAGCGCGCCGCCGGCCGAGCCGCCGACCTCGGCGTCGAAGCGGTTGTTGATGACGCGGAACTCCGAGATTGCGTCCTGCGAGAACTTCGTCTTCGCGAGGCCGAGCGCCGGGTCCGTGAAGTCGACGCCGTCGACGAGGATCGTGGCCTGGCTCGCGTTGCCGCCGCCGCCGATGACCGGCCCGCCGGACACGAAGCGGAAGGCGCCGCGCTCGCGTTCGACCGTCGGCGCGATGAACGCGAGGTTCTGGAAGTCTCGGTCGGGCGTCGGGAGGTCCTTGATCTGCTCGGGAGAGACGTTCGTCGAGGAGTCGATCTTGTAGACGTCCACGAGCGGCGCCGTCGCGACGACGCTGACTTCCGCCGTCTTGCGCTGCGTGAGTGTGGCCGCGACGCGGCCGGTCTGGCCGACGCGCAGGACGACGCTTTTCTGAACGACGGCCTCGAAGCCCTGGAGCTTCACGGTCACGTCGTACGTCCCGGTCTGCAGGGCCGCGAATTTCGCGAGGCCCGACGCGTCCGTGACGCCCGTGCGGGCGAGGCCCGTATCCGGACTCTTCACGTCGACGCTTGCGCCCGGCAGGGGCGCGCCCGAGCTGTCCGTCGCGACGACCTCGAGAGTCGCGGCGGCCGTCTGGGCCTCGCCGCGCGGAGCGACGAGAAGCACGACGAAGAGAACAAGAATCGTCGAAAGGACGAGGGAGCGCGGGGCTTTCGGCATCTCGGTTCCTCCTGCGGGACCAATCGTAAAACCGGACAATCGGTATGTTTTCGTACTCTATAGTTTCAGAAAACCGGCTGTCAAGAACCACGCGGGCGTCTGCACCGTGCGGCGTTAACGCACCTGAGACTCAGGCGAGACGCGTCTTCTTCCGATTCGCGAGCTTCTCGGTGAGCTGGAGGTTCCGGCGAATCTGCTCGAGCATCGTCGCCTCGAGCCCGCCACGACCGCCCGACACGCGCACGTCGCGGCGCTTGGCGCGGCCGAACGCCTGCCGCGCCGCGCGCGCGTCGCCGAGCGCGAGGTAGGCGAGGCCGAGGTGGGTCAGGCCGGTCGGCGTCTCGCCGAGGTCCGTCGCCCGGCGCAGGCACTCCACGGCGCGGTCGAACTCGCGGCGCTTGTAGTGGACCCAGCCCTTGGCCGCGAGCGGGAACTGCCGCATCTCCTTCGGGGAGAGCTTGAGCGAGAGGTCCGCGAGCTCGAGGGCGCTGTCGAGGTCCTCCCCCATCTCCGCGAGAGCCGTCGCGCGCTGAAAGTAGGCGATCGAGCGCGCGTAGTTGGACCGCACGGCCCCGAGCATCTCCTCGGCGACGCGGCTTCCCTCCCGGAACTTCCCCTCCGCCTTGAGGGCCTCGAGCAGCGTCGTGTACGCGGCGGCGGCAACCATCTCGCCCGGCTCCCGCGAGAGGACGCGGCGCGTCGTCGCGACGGCCTCCGAGGTGCGCCCGACCGTCGAACACAGGAGGGCGTACGCGATGAGGAGCGTCGGGTTCTCGGCATCGAGCTTCAGGGCGCGGCGGTAGATCGCGAGCGCCTTCTGCGGGTCGCGTCCGGCGGCGGCTTCGGCGCGCCGCGCGAGCTGCGCGGCCTCGCCCGTCACCTTCGGGAGGGCCCGCGCGCCCGACGGTGCGAGGAGCTTGCAGGCCTCCTGATACTCGATGCGATTCGGGTTCAGCTCGAGCGCGGACTGGAACCGTTCCGTAGCCTTCTGCGTCCAGCCGCGGTCGAGGTAGCAGAGCCCGAGCTGGTAGAGAGCGTCCTCGTCGTCCGGGTCGAGGCGCACGGCCTTCTGGAAGGCCTCCGTCGCCTCGGTGAGGCGGCCGCGCTCGTACGCGATCGTCCCGAGCAGCGAGAACGCCTGCGGGTTCTCGTCGATCTCGACGGCCTTCCTCAGGAACGTCTCGGCGCGGGCGAGCTGCCCGCGCAGGGCGAAGAGGGCGCCGAGCGCGAAGTACGGGAGGAAGGCGTCCGGCTTGACCGCGACGGCCTCCTTGAGGGCCTCGAGCGCCCGCTCCGTGCGCCCGGCCTCGTTCTCGAGGACGCCCGTGTAGACGAGCGCCTCGAAGTGGCGCGGCTCGCGGGCGAGCACCGTGCGGAGCATCTGCGCGGCGCGCTCGGTCTCGCCCTCGTTGAATGCCGTCTCGCCGAGGTAGAACGCGAGCTCCGCGTTCGTCTTGTCGAGGCGGAAAGCGTCCTCGAGCGACCGGACCGCCTTCTCGGGGTCGAGCGCGTAGAACGCGAACTCGGCGTCCGCGAGGAGCGACTTGAAGCGCTCGCGTCGGTCGCCCGAAAAGCCTCCGAGCATCCGCTCCTTGCGCTCTAGGAACCGCTCGCGCTTCTCCATCGCGGCCATGTGGAGGTCGACCCGCGTCTCCCACAGGTCGAGGAGCTCCTCCTCGACGAGGAGGCCCTTGCGCTCGAGGAGGTCCTTGAGGGCGAGGAGGCCCGTCTGCGAGACGAAGCCGTTCTTCTCCTGACGGTTCAGCGCCTCGAGGAGCATCTTGAGCGTCTCGGCGCTGCGCTTGACGATCTCCTCGAGGACCGAGACGCGCTCGAGGAGGTGCTCGTCGAGCGAGACGCCCTCGTCGGACGTCCCCTCGTCGTACGTCTCGGCCGCTCCGGAGACGACGAGGAGCTTGCTCTGGCACTTGCCGCAGAACTCGCGGTCGAGCTCGTTGGAGGTCCCGCAGACCTGGCAGATCACGAGGAGCGCTTCTCCCCTCCGGGTGCGTCGTAACGGTAGAAGCCGCGCCCGGCCTTCCTGCCGAGCCAGCCCGCGTCGACCATCTGAACGAGCAGCGGGCACGGGCGGTACTTGTCGTCTCCGAGGCCGCCGTGGAGGACGCGCAGGATCGCGAGGCAGGTGTCGAGGCCGATGAAGTCCGCGAGCGTGAGCGGGCCCATCGGGTGGTTCATGCCGAGCTTCATGATCCCGTCCACGGCCTCGGGCGTCGCGATGCCCTCGTGGAGGACGTAGAACGCCTCGTTGAGCATCGGCATCAGGATGCGGTTCGAGACGAAGCCCGGGAAATCCCGGCACGCGAGCGGCGTCTTCCCCATCGCCTGCGCGAGGGCCACGACGGCCTCCGTCGTCTCGTCGGATGTCGCGATCCCACGGATGACCTCGACGAGCGTCATGACCGGGACCGGATTCATGAAGTGCATCCCGATGAAGCGCTCCGTCCGCGACGTGGCCGCCGCGAGGCGCGTGATGGAGATCGACGACGTATTCGACGCGAGGATGCCGCCGGCCTTCACGATCCCGTCGAGCTTTCCGAACAGCTCCTTCTTGACGGCCTCGTTCTCGACGATCGCCTCGACGACGAGGTCGGCGTCCGCGAACCGCCCGAGGTCCGTCGCCGGAAGGATGCGTTGGAGCGCCGCGTCGCGGGCCTCGGCCGTGATTTTGCCCTTTTCGACCTGCCGGCCGAGGTTCTTCTCGATCGTCTTCAGGCCCTTCTTCACGAACTCGTCGGAGACGTCCGCGAGGACCACGCTCTTCCCGGCAAGCGCCGCGACATGCGCGATGCCCGCTCCCATCTGGCCGGCGCCGACGACGCCGATCTTCTCGAGACTCATCCGGATCTGCTCCCTTTTCGGGCCGCTTCGCAACCCGGGCCGGGAGCGTATATCAGGACGGCGCGAGCGCCACGCGCGGGGCGCCGGAGGCCGCGCCGGCGAGCGAAGCGCCGATCCCGACGAGGGACGCGAGGCCCCAGACCAGGGGCCCGATCACGGGCACGAGAGAGACGGCGCCGAGCGCGAGGAGCCCCAGGGCGGCCGCGGCCGGGTCTCCGAAGAGCGCGCTCCCCCGCGGGACCCGGGCGTTCAAGCGGCGGCCCAGCGCGAGGAAGAGAGCCGCGAGCCCCCAGACCTTCGCGACCACGAGAAGGCCCAGCAGCAAGCCTCCTGCGAAGAGCGCGAGCTGCGGGGGCAGGAGCGACAGGGCGAAGGCGCCCGCGAACGCGGCCGTCAGGACCGCCGTGGCGCCGAGAGCCGCGAGGAACGCGCTCCGCCCGGAGATGCCTTCCGCAGCCGCGCCGAGGGCGCGGGGCGCCGCGAAAAGGAGCGCGAACGTGGCGACGAGCCACGCGAAGAGGAGCGCGAGCCGGAACGAGAGCAGGAACGGCCACTGCGCGAGCGACGCGGCGGGCGACGTCTGCAGCTCCGTCGCGACGGCCGCCTCGAGCGCGGTGACCGTACGAACCCGCCCACGCACCTGCGGGTGGCTGCTCGAACGAGCAGGGTCCGAAGAGGACGCCGAAGGAATTTCTTCGAAGGTGAGAGAGCCGCCGAGGGAGAGCACATCGCCGTCGATGCGCGCTCCTCTCGCAATCGTCGCATTCGAGCCGAGGAGGATCAGGTTCCTGCGGACGCGGCCAGTGACCACGGTATCGCCCCCGACGAGGATCGCGCTCCCGCCCAATTCACCTTCTAAGAAGACCTTCTTCCCGAGAGCCACGATGTCTCCCGCGCGGCTCTCGCCCTTCCCCACGCGTATCTCCGAAGCAGAAATCTCCTCCGAACGCGCGACCGGCGACGCGAAGAGAAACGTCGAAGCGAGAACGAGGAGGGCGCGCGTCCGGCCGCGGCGCATGGCGCCGCGTCAGCCGCGCGCCGCGGCGGCGCGGACCGACCGCTTCGCGAGCCGGCGGGCGATCAGGGCGAGAGAGCCGCCCGACCGGAGCAGCAGGCCGCCGAGGGCGGGCTTCAGCCCGTCCGTCCCGGCCAGCGCCCGGCCTGCGGCCTCGGCGAGGGCGGGGGCCGCCGCAAATGCCGCCGCGGCGGCTCCGGACGTCGAGGCCGCGATCACGCGGACCCACAAATCCATCGCCGCGACGGGCCCGAGCGACCAGAGAGGAGCCAGGAAGACCGCGAGGCTGGCCGCCAGGAGGCCGGACGCCGCCAGGGCAGGCACCCGCCAGGAACGGGCTCTCCGGACCTCCCAGGGAGCGAACGGACGGGCCGCCAGAATGGCGGCCGTGAGCTCGTGTCCGGGGGCCGGAGACGTGGCAACACACTCATCCAGAAGGAGTTCAACGCGGCGATCCCGCTCGATCTCCTCCGGAGAAAGGCTGTCAGGCAGCTCGGCGTGGTTCCGGATCTCCATCATCCCGCCTCTCTATACGATGTCTTTCGGCAAAAGATCTCGCAGGGCCTGTCGAGCCCTGAAGAGCTTGTTCTTCACCGTGCCGAGGGGCATGCCCTTCAGCTCGGCGATCTCCTCGTAGGGCATCTCGCCGTAGTGCCGGAGGCTGATGAGCTCGCGGTAGTCGTCGGGCAGCCGGTCGATCGCGGCCGCAAGGGCCTCGCGCAGACGGCGGCGGGTCAGGTCTTCGAGCGGGTCCGGGCGGTTCTCGCGGGGTTCGGCCATCCGCGACTCCCCGTCCTCGTCCTTCGGCAGCTCCAGGGGCAGGGGGCGGACCTTGCGCCGCCTGAGGTGGTCGATCGCCGCGTTGCCCGCGATCCGGAACAGCCACGTCGAAAATTTGTATTTCGGATCGTACGAATCGAGGGCTCCGTGAACCTTGATGAACACTTCCTGCGTGACGTCCCGGGCGTCTTCGGCGTCGTTCGTGTAGCGCTCGACGAAACGGTAGAGCCGGACGCGATAACGCTCGACGAGGACTCCGAACGCGTCGGCGTCCCGGGCCAGGACGGCCCGGACGAGCTCGGCGTCGTCGCGTTCCGATGCGGGTTTCGCGGGCGGCATCGCGCTCAGCCCGAGGTCCTGCGGCGCACGGCGGACCGGCTCGACCGGACGGCCGATCCCGGCCCCGGATCGGGAGGCGCGAGGATCGCCACGGCGTGGTCCTCGTCCGCGTTCAGGAGGAGTTTGAGGATCGACCCGCCCGTGACCTTCGGGACGTCGATCACCCGGACGACCGCCTCGAGATCGCGGAACTCAGGCGCGAACTCCGCGAGGACGCTCGGCGACTCCCGGAGAAACGCCTCGCGGAAGCGGATCTCGGGATCGTCCGGGAAGAGAGGAAGGTAGCGGATCGACGCCTCTACGAGGTCCTGGAAGAAGTGCGTCCCGAACGAGAGGTCCGGAACGTACCCGCCCCGCCGGCGCGCGACCTCGATCAGGGCCGCCGCGTTGTTGATGTCCGAGTACGTGACGGGAACCCCGAGCTTCAGGTCTCCCCGGCTCCCCCACCGGCCCGGACCCATGAGCACGAACCGGCGCTTCGGCAGCGTCTTGTTCAGGCGTCCCACGGCCTGGCCCACGCGCAGGAGCGACGTGGCGTCCGGCAGCGCGGCATACGCCTCGGGGTCGACGTAGACGACGTGCGTCAGGTCCGGCACGCGGCCGTTCGAGACGAAGCGCTTCGCCTCGAAGATGACGCGGTCGCCGCTCAGGTCCGAGGGGATCGGGGCGGCCGCGGACTCCTCCGCGAAGCTCTGCGGCCGGCACTGGAGGAGATAAAGATCCTTGCCGTCGGACGCGAACTCGATGTCCACCGGGCCGTGCGTCTTCTCGCGCAGGAGCCGGAGCAGGGCGCGCATGCGGCCGAGGAACGTCGTGGACTCGAGGAGCGGCTCGAACGTCGGAACGAACCTCCCCTTTTTCGAGGTCCAGTCCAGGAAATACGGCCGGTGGAGGCCGCTCTCGTCGGCCACCGACAGGACCTGCTCGATCCCCGGGATCTCCGCTCCGCACTCCTCGAGGAGGCGGTCGAGATCCATCGTCTCGAACGTCCCGGACTCGAGGTCGATGACGTCGATTCTGCGGGGCGCGTAGCGCACGACATCGGCAGGCGTGACGTTGACGCGCAGGCCCGGCTGGCCCGGCGCGACGAGGATCGGGTAATCGTCCCCCACGCGATCCACGGCCCGCGTCCCGAGGCCGGGCACGAGCCGCACGAGCCCGTCCTCGCGGGCGATCCTCGGCGACCAGCGGAACTCGTTGTTCGAGAACGCGACGCCCGCGAACGTGGGAAGGAAGTACTTCCCGACGCGGTTTCCGACGACCTCCTGCAGGAGGATGCCCATCTCCTCGTGGACGTCGAGGAGCCCACGCTCGGCGCGGTACTCGAGGGGGTCGGGGCCGAACACCGAGGCGTAGACCTCCGCGATCGCGTCCAGCAGAGCGGAGAGCCGGTCGGCCTTCGGGCCCTGGTTCGCGAGAAAGAGGCTCTTGTACTTGCCCGAGAACGACGCCCCGACGCGGTCCTCGAGGAGGCTCGAGCTGCGCACGATGAGCGGCCTGTCCCCGAAGTCGTCCAGCGCGAGCGAGAGGCCCTTGACGATCTCGGGCGAGAAGTGCGAGTTCTTGAACACCTGGATCACGTGCGGGTACTCGCGGCGAACCTGGTCGATCTCGAGGTACTTGCGGTCGTAGAGGTCCTCGAGCTGGTTGAACTCGATGAAGTCGAGGATCCCGTCCGACGTGAGGTGCCACGTCTTCGGGATCCGCACGTCGCCCAGCGCGTCCGCGAACTCCGTGGATTTCTGCACGATCTTGGAGGCGAGAAGGAGGCCGGAGGCCTTCCCGCCCAGCCGGCCGTAGCTCTTCGGGGGCGAGATCACGCGGCGCACGAGGTCGTGGAAGTCGCCCGTGTCGATGAAATCCTTCGCGACGTCGACGAACTCGAGGTCGTCCGTCAGGAAGCGCCGGGCGAGCGAGACGCGGAGCTCGACCTGGACCGTGCGCGAGAGTCTGCGGTCGTCGAGGTGGGAGTCGTGGAACCGGGCGAGCGCCTGCGCGAGCTCGGTGGTGGACGTGCCCGGGTTCTCGGCCGCGCGCAGCAGGAAGTCGGCCTTGTCGTCGCGGATCCACTTCTGGATGCACGAACGGATCTCCGCGGAGGTCAGGTGGCTCGAGGCGAGGCGGAACGCCTCGTCCGCGACGCCGAGGAGCGACTCGGCGCTCCGGCGCGGCGCGGGCCGGTTGTCGTCCGCCGCGAGCGCCTCGCGGCCGCCCGCGAAGTGCGGGAGGAGGTCCTGTGCGGCGGCGACGCCGTTCCAGCAGAGGTAGTTGATCATCCGCCGCGAGATCCTCACGAGGGAGCGCGGGTCCGTCTGGCGGAGGAAGTCGACGATGACCCGCCACTCGCTGCCCGGCTCGTTCGCCTGCGCGGCATCCGGGCGACCCTGGAGGGCGTCGAGGAGCCGGCGCTCGAGGAGGACCTGTCCCAGGCGTTCGGCGACGGTGTCGAGGAGCTTGCGCTCCTCCTTGAGGAACGGGCCTTCGTCCGCCTCCGGGCGCTCATCGCGGTAGAAGACCTCGAGCCAGCCCGAGGACTCGCCCTGCACGCGGATCTCCGCGCTCTGGCGCCACGGTGTCGCGTCGGCGCCGGCCGGGCCGTACGCCGTGCCGTCCACGAGGATGCGCGCGAAGCACGTCTCGGGAAACTGCCAACCGGCGGGGAGGATCTGGACGACGCTCCGGAAGATCTCGTCCAGCGAGGACTGCGGCGACTTGCAGGCCTCGTTGACGCGGTAGATCGTGCTGAGCTCCTTGGCCCGCTCCTGGAGCGCTTCGAGGAGATGATCGCCCGGCGTCATGGCTGTGTCCGACAGTTTACCGGGACGGGCCGCCGGAGACCGCGCCCGGACGGGCGCGGTCTCCGGCGAGTCCGTTACGGGGAGGACTCGGTCAGACCCAGCCGCGGTCCCGGCTGGCTTTCGCGACGCGGCTCACCGCGATCACGTAGGCCGCGTCCCGCATGTAGAGCTTGCGCGAGGCCGCGAGGTCGGCGACGTCGTGGAAAGCCTTCGTCATCTTCGCGTCGAGCTTCGTGAGGACCTCTTCCTGCGTCCAGTAGAAGTTCATGTTGCACTGGACCTGCTCGAAGTAGCTGCAGGTGACGCCGCCGGCGTTCGCGAGGAAGTCAGGGATCACGAAGATGCCACGCTCCTTGAGGATCGCGTCGGCTTCGGGCGTCGTCGGGCCGTTCGCGCCCTCGACGACGACCTTGACCCGCTTGCCGATCCTCCTGGCGGTCTCGCCCGTAACCTGGTTCTCGAGCGCGGCAGGGATCAGGATGTCGACGTCCTCGGCGATCCAGTCGCCGCCCGCCTTGACCTCGTAGCCGAGGGCCTTCGCCTTGGCCTTGTCGATCCCGCCGAACGGGTCGGTGATCGTCTTGAGCTCGGCGCCGTCAACGCCGGATTCGCGGCGGAACGTGTAGGACGTCTGGTCGGCCTGGTCCCACGAGGAGACCGCGACGACCGTTCCGCCCATCTTCGTGTAGAGCTGGATGGCGTACTGCGCGACGTTGCCGAAGCCCTGCACGGAGGCCTTCGTCTTCGCGACGTCGATCCCCATCTTCTTGAGGGCCTCGCGGAGCGTGTACATGGCGCCGTAGCCCGTGGCCTCGGTGCGGCCGAGCGAACCGCCCATCCCGACCGGCTTGCCCGTGATGAAGCCGGGACCGCGGTGGCCGTGGATGACTTCCCACTCGTCCATCATCCAGACCATGTGCTGCGGGGTCGTCATGACGTCCGGCGCGGGCACGTCGATCGCGGGCCCGACGTTCTTCGCGACCTGGCGGACCCAGCCGCGGCAGATCGCTTCCTGCTCGCGAGCGGAGAGGTTGTGCGGGTCGCAGATCACGCCGCCCTTGGCGCCGCCGAGGGGGATGTCGACGACCGCGCACTTCCACGTCATCCACATCGAGAGGGCGCGGACGGTGTCGACCGTCTCCTGCGGGTGGAAGCGGATGCCGCCCTTGCTCGGGCCGCGCGCGTCGTTATGCTGCACGCGGAAGCCGCGGAACACCTTGACCTTCCCGTCGTCCATTCGGACCGGAATCGCGAAGTGGAACTCGCGGAGCGGCCACCGGAGGAGGTCGCGGGTCGGAGCGTCGAGCGCGAGGATGTCGGCGCTCTTGTCGAACTGGGCCTGGGCCATCTCGAAGGCGTTGAACGAGCCTTTCATTTGGTTCTCCCCTGTCTCCCTTTGTCTTTGCTCATTTTGTGGAACCGGCGACCGCCCCCGGGAGGGACGTCGCAGAGGTGAAACGCATTCAAATGAAGTGTAGGGAGCGGGTTATCGAACGGGCCATGAGGCGGGTGAATCAGACGCCTCCTCGTTAGCCCTTTCGGGCCGTTCGGGCCTAACATTCCGAGGTTCCGGCCCTCCCCCCGGCCGGACAGGAGGGTGTCTCCAATGCCCCTGAACCCCGAATCCACGTCGGGTGTCCTCGCGCGCAAGGGCCCCAATGGCGCCGGCGCTCCGATCAACCCGTTCGAGGAGATGACCCAGCGCTTCGACCGCGCGGCCGAGCTCCTCGGGCTGGACGTCGGCCTCCGCAAGGTCCTCCGGGAACCCATGAAGGAAGTGAAGGTCGGGATCCCCGTCGTGATGGACGACGGGAAGATCGAGGTCTTCGTCGGATACCGTGTGCACCACAACGTGGTCCGCGGCCCCGCCAAGGGAGGCATCCGGTTCGATCCGGGCGTGACGCTCGACGAGGTCCGCGCCCTCGCCGCGTGGATGACGTGGAAGTGCGCCGTCATGAACATCCCGTTCGGAGGCGGCAAGGGCGGCGTGATCTGCGACCCCCGCAAGCTTTCGCGCGGCGAGCTCGAGAGGATCACGCGACGCTACACGGCCGAGATGATGGACGTCTTCGGGCCCGAGCGCGACGTCCCGGCGCCCGACGTCGGCACCGACTCCCAGACGATGGCGTGGCTCATGGACACGTACTCCATGCACGTCGGCCACACCGTCACGTCCGTCGTCACCGGCAAGCCCGTCTCGCTCGGCGGATCGCGCGGCCGCGTCGAGGCCACGGGCCGCGGCGTCATGATCGCAGGCCGCGAGGCCTGCCGCGCCCACGGGATCCCCCTCTCGGGGTCGCGCGTCGTCGTCCAGGGCTTCGGCAACGTCGGCTCGATCTCCGCGAAGATGTTCCACGAGCAGGGCGCGAAGATCGTCGCCGTCTCCGACATCAACGGGGCGCTCGAGAACAAGAAGGGCCTCGACGTCCCGGCGCTCCTCGCGTGGGTCGAGGAGAAAAAGACGGTCGTCGGGTTCCCCGGCGGCGTCCCGATGGACCCGGCCGACCTCCTCACGACCGACTGCGACATCCTCGTCCCGGCCGCGCTCGAGAACCAGATCACGGCCGAGAATGCCCCCGCCATCAAGGCCAAGGTCATCGTCGAGGGCGCGAACGGCCCGACGACGCACGACGCGGACGACGTCTTCCAGAAGAAGGGCGTGATCGTCGTGCCGGACATCTACGCGAACGGCGGCGGCGTGACCGTCTCCTATTTCGAGTGGGTGCAGGACCGCATGGGCTTCTTCTGGCGCGAGAAGGAGGTCAACGAACGCCTCGAGGAGATGATGGTCCAGTCGTTCCAGGACATCCGCGCCATGGTGGCGAAGCACAAGGTCACCTACCGCATCGCGGCGTACATGGTCGCGATCCAGCGCGTCGCGCACGACCTGCAGATCCGCGGCCTCTACGCCTGAGGGCGCACCCGAACCGCGGCGGCCCTTCTCCGGGCTGCCGCTTTTCTTCACCCGTGCCTGAGACTGCGTCCCGGTTTCCATGAGAGGATCGGCACCTCTCCCGGAGGTGCGCATGCGTCGATCCCTTCGCACCGCTGCGACCCTGGCTGCCCTGCTGGCCCCTCACGGCTTCCTCCCGGGGCCAGAGCCCGAGGAACGGGACCGCGTCCGCCCGTTCGGCGGCTCGGGCAGCCCCGCGAGCGCCGCACGCCTCAGCGTCGCGCACCTGCCAGTCGGCACGAGTCTGCCGTTCACGGCGACCCGGCGGCCGGCTCCGGCCACCGAGGACGTCCAGGTGAACGACCCATCGCTCGACAGGGCCTGGGCGTTTCCCTCCGCTGCGCCACCCGTCGAATCCATCCTGTGCATGAACCAGAGCGAATCGTCGCTGGCGGTGCACGGCTCGAACGTGGTCGTCACGTACAACACGTCCGCGGGCTACTCATTCGCCCTCGACGCATCCGGCGGGGTCATCGGAAACCGTTATCTCGCCGTGGGGTTCTCGACGTCGAACGACGGGGGACGGACCTTTCGGAGCGGCTTCCTACCTCAGATCGGCGGTCTCGGAACGTATTTGGACAACGCGGTCGACGTCGATCGCAACGGGCGCTTCTACGCGATGTACCTCTCGGACACCGCGGGACCGGCGGCGCCGATCGCCGTGACCCGCTCGGACGACGGAGGATCGACCTGGAACGCTCCGGTCCCGGCAGCAACCGACCCGCGGACCGACAAGATGTTCCTGGCCGCCGGCCCCGACCCCATCCACCGCGACCAGGACAACGTCTACGTCACGTGGACCTCGTTCTTCAGCGGCGGCAGCTCGATCCGCCTCGTGCGCTCGCGCGACGGGGCGAAAACGTTCTCGGAGCCCTCCGTCGTCTATAAACCCTCGGGTTCCGAACCCGGCTTCGGCACGTTCGTCACGATGTCGACGCCGTTCGTCGACGGCGAGACCGGCCGCCTCTACGTCGCCTTCGTTCATGCGACCTCCCAGACGTGGTGGGTGCGGCTCGTGAAGTCCGAGGACGCGGGCGAGACGTTTTCCCTGGTGAACTTCGGTTTCCCCGGAACGGCGGTCCCGACCGCCATTTCGGCCGTTCAGCCGGGTCACTACGCGGATTGCGGGTCCTCGAAATTCTGGGTCCTGCATTCGGGACCGGATACGCGTCCGAGTGGGGGCACGATTCCGCGCTACCGCCAG
>JBBQDQ010000014.1:0-33404 GCA_038319835.1 Thermoanaerobaculia bacterium
CAGATCTCGCCGAACGACATGCGCTTCCCGATCCTCTACGCGCTCACCTACCCCGAGAGAATCGAAACGCCGCTTCCCCGCCTCGACCTCGCCGGCCTCGGGACGCTCACGTTCGAGGCGCTCGACGAGGCGCGTTACCCGGCCGTCCCGCTCGCGTGCGCCGCGCTCCGTACGGGCGGCTCGGCCCCCGCGGTTCTGAACGCGGCGAACGAGGTGGCCGTGGAAGCGTTCCTGCAGGGGCGCATCCCGTACCTCGGGATCGTCGAAACGGTCGCGCGAGTCCTCGCGCGGCACAAAGTCGTGGCCGTTTCTTCGGTTGCGGCCGCACTTGAGGCAGACTCCTGGGCCCGGCGCGAAGCCGGGACCCTCCTCCCGGCGCTCGAGCGGCCGGCGGCAACCAACCGCGCCGTTCCGGCGTAAAACCCCGAGGCCCCATGAACATTCCGACCAACATCCTCGCCCTCGTCTTCGTCCTGTCCTTCCTGATCGTCTTCCACGAGGGCGGACACTTCGCGGTTGCGAAGTACTTCAAGTTCCCGGTCGAGGTCTTCTCGCTCGGTTTCGGCAAGCGGCTCTTCGGCTGGAAGCGCAAGGAGACGGACTACCGCGTCTCCCTCATTCCGCTCGGCGGATACGTGAAGGTCGTCGGCCTCGGGCCCGATGAGAGCGACGTCGTCGCCGGGACGTCCGAGGTGGCCCCCGTGCAGCCCGGAACGAGGCTTCAGCGCCTCCTGATCCTCTTCGCCGGCCCCGGCGTGAACCTCGTCCTCGCGTTCCTGCTGACGGCCCTCGCGTTCCTCGTCGGCGTCGAGGTCGCGGCGTACAAGTCCGAGGCGCCGGTCGTGAAGGTCGTCGACCACGGAAGCCCCGCCGAAAAAGCGGGGATCAAGGAGGGCGACCGCATCGAGACGATCTCCGGCAAGGCCGTGAAGACGTGGGAAGACGTCGAGATCGAGACCGGCCTCGCCCCGCGCGAAAAGCTTTCCGTCGGGATCCTCCGTAACGGCGCGCCTCTCAGCCTCGACCTCACGCCCGAGCCGCGCAGCAAGTACGACATCGGCTACACCGGCCTCAACCCCGCGATTCCCGCGGTCGTCGCGCGCGTCGTCCCGAACTACCCCGGCGCGAAGGCCGGACTCAGGGTCGGCGACCAGATCGTCTCGGTGAACGGCAAGCCCGTCGTCCTGTACTTCGAGGTCGTGCGCTTCATCCGCGAGGCGGCCTCCGGCTTCGACAAGGACGGAGCAAAGCCCATCGAGATGGTCATCAAGCGCGTCGGCGAGACGTTGACGCTCAACGTCGTGCCGGTCAAGGAGGGCGAGAACTGGCGGATCGGTTTTGCCCCGAAGGAGGAGACGGTCGTCCGACGCCTCGGTCTCGGCGCCGCGTTCGCAGCCTCATGGCGCGAGAACGTGCGGCAGGTGCAGGTGACCGGCCAGGTCGTCGGCCGCCTCTTCCGCGGCTCGGGCTCCATGCGCCAGCTCTCGGGCCCGATCGACATCGCGAAGTTCTCCGGCGAGGCGGCCCGGTCGGGGGTCGCCCCGCTCGTGAT
This sequence comes from Thermoanaerobaculia bacterium, assembly GCA_038319835.1. Classification (GTDB taxonomy): domain Bacteria; phylum Acidobacteriota; class Thermoanaerobaculia; order UBA5066; family UBA5066; genus Fen-183. Next base: position 1,553 of record JBBQDQ010000014.1, read on the forward strand.
GCTCATGGGAGTCCTCTCCCTCCAGCTCGGCCTCCTGAACCTCCTCCCGATCCCGCTCCTCGACGGCGGGCAGATCTTCGTGACGATCCTCGAGGCGGCCGCGCGGCGCGACTTCTCGCTCAAGGTCAAAGAGCGCCTCCTCCAGGCGGGCTTCGCCTTCCTCGTCCTCATCATGGTCACGGTCCTCTACTTCGACGTCATCAAGAACGTCACGTTCTGATGCCGCGTCATCGGACGGTCGGCGTGCCCGTCGGAGGGGTCCAGGTCGGCGGCGGCGCGCCCGTCGTCGTCCAGTCCATGTCGAACACGGACACGGCGGACGTGGACGCCACCGTCAAGCAGGGCCTCGAGCTCGCCGAGGCCGGCTCGGAGCTCGTGCGGATCACGGTGAACGTGGACGACGCAGCGCGGGCCGTCCCGGAGATCAAGCGGCGGCTCCTTGCCGCGGGGTGCGACGTTCCGCTCATCGGGGACTTCCACTACAACGGCCACGTCCTCCTGACGAAGTACCCGGAGATGGCGAAGGCGCTCGACAAGTACCGGATCAACCCGGGCAACGTCGGGACCGGGAAGCGCCGCGACGAGCAGTTCGCGACGATCTGCGGCGTCGCGCGGGACCTCGACCGGCCCGTGCGCATCGGCGTGAACGGCGGCTCTTTGAACCAGGAGCTCGTCATGCAGAAGATGCAGGAGAACACGGACCGGGACCTCGGGAAGACGTCCGAGGAGATCGTCGCCGCGTGCATGGTCCTCTCCGCGCTCCAGTCCACCGAGCTCGCGCTCGAGTGCGGGCTCCGGAAGGACCAGATCATCATCTCGTGCAAGGTCTCCCGCCCGAACGAGCTCATCTCCGTCTACCGCGACCTCGCCTCGAAAACCGACCAGCCCCTCCACCTCGGGCTCACGGAGGCCGGGATGGGCGTGAAGGGTCTCGTATGGTCCTCTGCCGCGATGGGCGTCCTCCTCCACGAGGGGATCGGCGACACGATTCGCGTCTCGCTCACGCCGCGGCCCGGCGGCGACCGCCGCGAGGAGGTCTACGCCGCGTGCGAGCTCCTCCAGTCGCTCGGGATCCGGAGCTTTGCGCCGTCCGTCACGGCCTGCCCCGGCTGCGGGCGCACGACCTCGACGACGTTCCAGGAGCTCGCCGAGCGAATCCAGGGCTACGTGCGCGAGCAGATGCCCGTCTGGAAGGCGCGGCACGAGGGCGTCGAGACGATGACGCTCGCGGTCATGGGCTGCATCGTGAACGGGCCCGGGGAGTCGAAGGCCGCGAACATCGGGATCTCGCTGCCGGGGACGGGCGAGGAGCCGAGCTGTCCCGTCTACGTCGACGGCCAGAAGTTCGTCACGCTCAAGGGGAACGCCGACGAGCTCTCGACCGCGTTCCGCAAGCTCGTCGACGACTACGTCGCGACGAAGTATCCGAAGAAAGACACACCTTCCGCTTCGTGAGAGCTTCGGTGCAGGTCACCGTGACGTACTGCCGTCGGGAGCCTTGAGCGACCCGGGGTTGCGAGGGAGAGCCGACAGTCCCTGCGACCCAGCGACGACGATCTCGCCGGCGGTCGAGTCGAACGTGATCGAGGTCAGGTCGGACGTCAGGTTTCCTGTGATGTCGCTCCAGGTCCGGCCGGCATCCGGGGACTCGAGGACTTCCGAGTTGCCGAAGCGTCCGGTCGAGGAACGAACGGCCGCGACGAGATGACGGCCCGATGCCGGATCGATGCCGGCGGCGCGAATCTCACGTTCGAGGACGAGCTGGCAGGTGACACCGTCATCGACGCTGCGAAAAAGCGCCGCAGCGGAATGTGCCCGCGTAGATGACGGACGGGTCCTTCGGATCGAACACCAAAGCGCTGACCCGCGTCAGCGGAAAGCCCTCGGGCGACTTCCATGTTCGACCGCCGTCGACGCTCTTGAAGATGCCGCCGGCGAAGTCGGGCTGGGGCCCGGCGGGCCGATCAGACGCCAGCCCTGTTCGACCGCGTCGGTGGCCTGAGCCCCCGCCGGAACCACAAGAGCGAGGAAGGCTAAGAACGCCCACTCGACCAAGGCTCGGTATGTCATCGGCTCGCGAGGCTCTCGAAATCATGCAACAGGAGTTTTCCTCTCGCATAACCCCGCTCCTCGATGAGAGTGAGCGCGGCGCGTGCCGCCGCAAGATCGTCCTTCGTGGCCACGGCGAGAAGCGCGAGGAGATCGGCGCGATCCAGCGGACGCCTCTCGTCGTCGCGCGAGAGAATCTTCAGTGCGAGCAGATGGCCGGCCGTAGCCACGGGCAGGCTGAGGCTCGGGAAGACTTCCACGACTTCAGCCGCGCCCACGATCTCGGACTCGATCCCTGACGACGCGAAGAGCAGGTCGACCACGTCTCCCTCCTGACTACCTGCGGCTCCGGTGCGTTCGAGGCGGATCGCAGCGAGACGCGACGTCGACGTCACGGGTGAATCGTGGTTCCGTCCGGGCCGAGACGGCAAGACCTCCAACGAGTGCGCCTGAACGCCCCATGTCCGATAGGTCGTTGAAGATGCTTCGAAGGGACCCTTCGAGACGGTTCACGGTGCAAGGGGCGGCCGGTGAGCGGGCCGACCATCGGCGTCCGCTACGGAATCCCCCGGCCTCTCTCGAAGCCACGCAACCAGTCTTTTCTCGATCTCATCGGCGCCCGCGGAAGGGAAGCGGCGCCTCAGGTTCTGGCGCATGAGGCGCTCACCGGCCTCGAAGAGCTCCAAGGACATCCTGAGCTTCTCGCCCGGAGAGACACATGCTGCGCTCACGGGAGAATTCTATCGTCCCGAGGTGGCGGCCTGATCAGTTTCCGGACATCCCCTTCTTGTCGAAGTGCGTCTTGAGGCGCCTCGAGAGCGCGATCTGCTTGGCGTAGTTCAGCGAGTAGACGGCCGCGGGGACTCCCGCCGCGTTGAAGGGCACGGACGCGAGCGCGATCAGGAAGTGCCGCGCCTTCTCCTTCGTCGTGAAGTCGGGGTTCCGGAAGTCCATGACGCTCGTGTAGTACTTCCCGAGCATCTTGTAGACGTCCCCGAGCACCTTCGTGAACCCCATCTCGCTGCCCCAGCAGAGGCACTCGCCCTCGCGGACGGAGGCGAGGAACTCGGCCCACGTCGCGCCGGGCGCCATCGTGAACGCGCTCGCGACGGGCGGATACGTGTGCGCGTCCGACCCGCCGACGAGGGCGAGCGACCCGCGCTTCTCCTTTGCGGCCGTGAGGAGATCCTCGACGAGCGCGTTGTGCTGGTAGGCCATCGAGCCGTTCTTGACCTCGAAGACGTCGAAGAGCTCGAGCATCTTCGTGAAGAAGTCCTCGGGGGCCTGCCGCATCCGGTAGGACTGGAAAAGGTGGTTTGCCGAGTAGAGGAGATTCTCCGAGCGGAGGTACTCGACGAGGTCGAAGATGTTCCGCCTCTTGACGTTGATGACCTTCCACTGCGCGAGCGTGAGGTCGAAGACGTTCACGTGGATCCGGTGCCCGGTCCTCGGGAAGAACGTCTCGATCTCGGCCGAGACGAAAAAGTCCGTGTAGTCCGGGTGGCGGTCCCGGAACCTGAGGCAGCCGTCCACGGTGTCGTGGTCCGTGAACGTCACGAAATCCATCCCACGCGCCTTCGCGAGCCGGTACGTCTCGTCAGGGTCGTTGTACGAGTCGCGCGTGTTGCCCGCGCGGAAGTACTTGAAGATCGAGGCGTTCGTGTGCAGGTGGAGGTCCGCCCGGGAGAGGGGGAGAGCGGGGGGGCCCGGATCCGGGGAGACGGCCTCGACCATGGGGCGTCGAGTCTCGGTGTCCGTCCCGGGCGAGTCAAGGACGTGGGCTCCTGCTAGAGTGCCGTCATGGGAGGGGTCTTCGGGAGAGTGCTGTACGCGTTCGTACTTGCCGGTGTCCTCGCGACCGCGACCTGGGTGTCGTTCACCCGCTTCGTCGCCGGAAAATCCCTCAAGACGCCGAGCTTCGTGAGCCTCACGTCCGACGAGGCGTCCGCCCGTGCCGCTGAGCTCGGTCTCTCCGTGCAGGTCGACGCGGCGCAGGAGGCGTTCGACGACGTCGTGCCCGCGCACCGCGTGAGGGCGCAGGTCCCGGCGGCCGACACGGCCGTCAAGAGCGGCCAGACCATCCGGCTCTACCTCTCCCTCGGTCCGCGGGCCGTGCGCACGCCCGATCTCACGGGTCTCCCGGCGCGCGCCGCGACGCTGGCGCTCTCGAAGGCCGGGCTCAAGGAGGCCGTTGTCGCGTCGGCGCGCCTGCCCGGGCCGGCCGGCGTCGTCGCGCAGGGCGTCGCTCCGGGAGCGATCGCGGGTCCGGACACGCCCGTCGACGTCCTCGTGAACCGCGGGCCGTCCGACGTCGCCTGGGTGATGCCCGACCTCATCGGCCGCGACTTCGAGCGCGTGAAGACCGCCTTCGAGGAGCGCGGCTTCCGGATCGGCGGCGTGAGAAGCCAGTCCTACGAGGGCGCCGCGACGGGCACGATCCTCCGCCAGTTCCCGCTCTCGGGGTCGCCCGTGACGCGGCGCGACGCGCTGAGCTTCGTGATCGCCTCGCCGGAGGCCGCGCCGTGAGCGCGCCGAAGGTGGCCTTCGCCCCGTCGATCCTCGCCGCGGACTTCGCGCGTCTCGGCGACGCCGTCGCGGCGTGCGAGGCCGGGGGCGCCGACTGGATTCACTTCGACGTCATGGACGGGCGCTTCGTCCCGAACCTCACGGTCGGGCCCATCGTCCTCAAGGCTCTCGCGAAGGCGACGAAGGTCCCCTTCGACGTCCACCTCATGATCGAGGAGCCGTTCCGGACGCTCGACCAGTACCTCGACGCGGGCGCGCGGCGCGTCGCGGTCCACGTGGAGGCCGAGCCGAACCTCCACCGGCTCGTCGAGCACGTGCGGAGCCGCGGCGGGTCGCCGGGAGTCGCGATCAACCCCGGAACGTCTCTCGCGTCGCTCGACGAGGCCGTGCGCTTCGTGGACTTCGTCCTCGTGATGTCCGTGAACCCCGGCTGGGGCGGGCAGGCGTTTCTCGCGAGCGCCCTCGGGCGCGTCGCGCGCCTCGCCGAGGCGATCCGGGCCGCCGGCTCGGCGGCCACGATCGCCGTGGACGGTGGCGTGGGCGAGGCGAACGCGGGCGCCCTCGCGGCCGCCGGGGCCGTCCACCTCGTCGCAGGAGCCTCTGTTTTCGGCGGGGGCGACGTCCCCGGAGCGCTTGCCCGCCTCAGGCGGGCCGCCGGTTCCGGGCACGGAGCTTGAAAGAAATCCCTCCGCAATGCATTCTCCGTCGTCCGTGACGTCATTTCCGGTCCTCCCGCACCGCGCCCCCGCCCTGATCGCCCTCGCCGCCCTCCTCGGCGGAGCCGCTGGCTGCGCCTCCACCGACTCGGCTGCCAAGATGACGCGGGAGCTCCTCTCGATGCCGAAGGAGGAGGCCTACGCGAAGGGTGAGTCGCTGGTCCAGAAGAAGAAGTACGAGACCGGCCGGCAGTACCTGCGTTTCGTCGCCGAGAACTACGCGAACGACGCGATCGGAAAGCAGGCGTCCCTGCGGCTCGCGGACTCCTACTTCGACGAGAAGACGCCGCTCGGCTACCTCGAAGCGGGCGTGCGGTACAAGGACTTCCGGAACCGCTATCCCTCGCATCCGCGCTCGGATTACGCGCTCTTCCGCCTCGCCCAGTGCTCCGACAGGCAGGCCGAGCGCCCGGACCGCGAGCAGACGAACACGCGGAACGCTGCGCTCGCCTATCGTGAGCTCGTCCTCGCATACCCCGACTCGCCGTACGGGACGGAAGCCCGGCTGCGCCTCGGCGCGATGCGCAACCTCCTCGCCGAGCACGAGTACGTCGTCGGCCACTTCTACGTGAAGCGGCGGGCCTGGCGCGCGGCCAAGGGCCGCATGGACGCGGTGCTCGCCTCCTACCCGGACTACGCGAATCTCGACAAGGTCCTCTACGACGGGGGCGTCGCGGAGAACAAGATGGGACACGAGGACGAGGCGCGGCAGCTTTGGGACCGCCTCGCGCGCGACTTCCCGTCGAGCCCGCTCGTCAAGAAGGTTCCGCGTGCGCTGTCTCCCTCGGCGGCGCCTCCCGCCAAAGCAGCCGGTGGCTGACCTCCCGCGCCACGGCCTCGTGTTGACGCAAGCGACTCCAGCGTACTAAGATACAGCGTCCATCCGTCCCCTTTTGGCGCGGTTCTTCGCCTTTTCGGGGACACGGGTTTCGAGCAGGAGGTCGTCATGCGTCACCCTCTCGCAGCGCTTTCGGCCGGCGTCCTTCTCGCCGCCTCGCTTGTCGCCCGCGCCGAAGACGCGCCGCGCAGGCCGGTCGTCCTCTCGCGTGAAGCCGCGGACGCCTCCCAGCCCCGGTCGCGTCTCGAGACGATCGGCCGGCCCCCGGCTCCGATCTCCGGGCCTCTTGCCGTGGGCGCCGAAGTGGACGTCTACTGCTCGGGGTACCTGGGAGACCGCGACGAGGCGTTCGTCGGGCGGATCGTGAACGCCGAGAAGGAGCGGAACCAGTCCATGTTCCTGATCGGCGACGTCGTGTACGTGGACATCGGAACGGAGCAGGGCGTCCAAGCCGGAATGGAGTTCACGATCGTCCGGCCGAGCCGGCTCGTGAACCGCTGGGGCTCCGAACGCGACGTCGCGGGCCGCATCTACATGACGCCGGGCCGCGTGCGCGTCCTCTGCGCCCAGGAGAAATCCTCGATCACCGAGATCATCTACTCGTGCAACGAGGTCGAAGTCGGGGACTTCATCGCGCCCTTCGAGCCCATTCCGGTCCCCCTCGTGCGCCGCACGCGGCCCGCGACGATCTGCGACACGCCGAACGGCAAGGCGATCGGGCACGTCGTCGACACGAAGGACGCCGTCACGCCGGTCGGAACGGACACGGTCGTGTTCCTCGACCTCGGCGAGCAGGACGGGCTGAACCCTGGAGACTTCCTCACGGTCTACCATCCGTCCACCCAGGCGGCGGGCGTGCGCACCGTGCTCGGCGAGGCGGCCGTCCTGACGACGCGCAACCGCTCGGCGGTCGCGATCATCACGTCGATGGTCGACTTCATCGCCGTCGGCGACGCCGTCGAAATCAAGTAAGTCTCCGTTCCGGACCGCGTCAGAAAAATCTTGCGGGATGAAAATCCCGTGATAATTTCCGTCTCCCCCAAGCGGCCAGAGGCTCGCGAGTGTGCGGGAGGAACGTGTCTGTGACGATCGACGGCCAGCTGCAGCGAATCATCGACGAGCTCGTGTCGAAGGGAATTCCGCTCGAAGCCGCGAAGCGGGAATTCGAGAAGAAGTACGTCTCCGCAGCCGTCATGCGCGCCTCCGGAAACATGGGGCGCGCCGCGAAGTCGCTGGGCATCCATCGCAACACCCTGCGGGCGAAGATCTCCCTCCTGAAGGTCAAGCCGCCGCTCCGGGGAAGAGACAACTCCTAGGCCGGCCTGATCCCGCCGTGAGTCGGGTTACTTCGGCTTCGAAGCGCCGTCGTCTTTCTTGTCGCCGGACTCGCCGTCGCGCATCGCGTCCTTGAAGTTCTTGATGCCCTCGCCCAGGCCCTTGCCGAGTTGGGGGATTTTCCCCGCGCCGAAGACGAGAACGACGATCACGAGGATGACGAGCAGTTCGGGGAGTCCGAGATTCGGCACGGGTGCCTCCTGAAGGCAGGGATTCTACGCCCGCCGGGGATCAGAGAAAGGCGAGGAGACCTTCGAACGGCCCTGCGGCCGACGTGTGGCGGCGGATGACGCGCCGCGCGGTCTCGCGATGGGGACGATAGAACGGCCGACCCTTGAGGAGCATCTTCTCGAACGTCCCGAGGACTTTCCACGCCCGCTGGAGGAGGACGGCCTCCGAGACGGCCCCGGCGTCGGCTTCGACGGACTCGCCCGCCCGCTCGAAGCGGAGCGACGCCGGGTCGTAATCGGGGGGGCCGAGGCGCAGGTCCTGAAAGTCGATAGGGGCGAGCCGTCCGCCGGCGGTGCGCATGAGGTTGTTCGCGTGGTAGTCCCGATGGGTCGGGACCGGATCGCCTCGGGCGGGATCGGCCGCGGCCACGGCGAGCGCGCCGGCCATGCGGTCCCAGGCCGCGGCCCGCGCCGGTGAGAGCGGCTCGGAGCCGCCCTTTTCGAGGGCCCAGTGGCGCGTGTGGTCGAGCTCGGCCGTGAAGAAGGCCGCGTCGAACGCGGGGTTCCGGGTCGCGGCGGCGCGCGCGATCGTGCGGATCGGGGTCAGGAGCTCCTCGGCCTCGTCGAGGAGGCGCGGGCGGTCCTCGCGCGGCGCGTCCGCGAGGTCCATCGCGAGGTCGCGATCGCCGAGGTCCTCGATGAGGGCCGCGCCAAGCTCCGGCGCGTCGTCCGCGAGCGCCGGAACTCGGACGCCCGCGCGCTCGAGCGCGGCCCCGATCGCGGCCCAGTTCGCCTGCGCGACGGAGTCGGGCTGCGGGTAGAGGACGACGAGGACGCTCCCGCCGGCGGGCGCGTGCTGCCGGAAGTAGCGGCGGGCGCCGACGTCGCCCGCGAGCGGGACGCTCGGCGGGGCTCCCGCGAGGCCGAAGCGCTCGCGGGAGCGCGCGAGGCGCCCGGCCTCTCCGTTCGGCGGCGGCGCCGTCACGGTTTCGGAGCGGGGGCCGGGTACGTCGGGGCGGGAGCGGGCGCCTCTTCGAGGAGCTCGATCGAGAGCAGCTTCTGCGGGACGCGCGGCTTGCCGAGATTCGGGCTCGCGGGGTCCGGGTCGGAGGACGTCGCGATGCGATCGACGACGTCCATTCCCTTGACGACCTCGCCGAACGCCGTGTACTGGCGGTCCAGCGAGGGGTAATCCTTCAGCACCACGAAGAACTGCGACGAGGCCGAGTCGGGCGCCGACGAGCGCGCCATCGAGACGATCCCGCGCTTGTGGGCCGTGTCGTTGAACTCGGGCTTGAGCGTGACGGGATCGCCCTTGGCGTCGGTCCGTCCGGCGTTGCCCCAGATGAACGCGTTCTTGGGGTCCTTTGTGAGCGGGTCCCCGCCCTGCACCACGAAGTCGCGGATCACGCGGTGGAAGAGCGTCCCGTCGTAGAACCCAGACGCGGCGAGGTCCACGAAGTTCTTCACGTGGTTCGGCGCGCGGTCGTAGAAGAAGCGCATCGTCAGGTCGCCCTGGGACGTGTGAAGGAGGGCGAGCGTGCGCGCATAGTCGCGTGGCTTTCCGGTCGCCTTCGGGGCCGCCTTCTTCTTCGGCTTTGCCGGCGGGGCGGAGGCCGCGGGAGTGGCCGCCAGGCCGAACGCGAGAACCGCCACGAACAACCGCGTGAGGTTCGGTCTCAGGGTCATCGGGCGGCATCCTCCTGTGGTCCGGCGGCCGCCCTTGTGGGGGGAGCCGGGAGACCCGATGATAGCTGCGATGCTGGCCCGGACCTTCCTCGCCCTCGTCGAAAAGGCCACGAAGGACCTGGACGTCGAGGCGCTCCAGGCGGAGGTCGCGGTCTTCTCGGCCAAGCACGCAAACCTCACGACCCGCGAGAAGGGCGAGCGCCTCGTCTTCGTCGCGGCGCGGCGGGCGGCCGCGCTCGGCGCCGCGGCGAGCCTTCCGCCGGGCTGGCTCGCTCTCGCGACGGTCGCGCCCGAGCTCACCGCCGTCCTCGTCCTGCAGAGCCGGCTCATCGTGTCCCTCCATCTCCTGTATGGCGGCCCCCTGACCCCCGAGGGACGCGCGCTCGAGGTCCTCGCGGGCCTTGCAGCCGGAGCCGGGATGAGCGTCGGGCGCCGCCTGACGACAAGGGCTGCCGAGGAGGTGGCCGCCCGGCTCATCGTCCGGCTCGCCGGACGCGAGATCGCGCACGTCGTCCCGATCCTCGGGGCCGTCGCGGGCGCCAGCCTGAACTACGTCGCGGTGCGCGCCGTCGGACACGCGGCGCTGCGGCGGGTCGAGCGGCTGCACGGGCCGCCCGAGATTCCGGGCAAGGGTCCGATCGTGGACGTCGCGGGCCGGATCGCGTGACCGGTCCGTGTTAAAGTCCCGGCTTCACCGGCCCGGAGTTGAGAACGAGTCTCGTACGGGCGGCGTCGTGTAAGGTTCGGAGGATCGAAATGCGGAAGGTTCTCTACAGGTCTCTTCGCGGGACGGCCAATGCTGCCTGGAACGCGTTCCAGGCCGTGAACCGCCGGGTGCCCGCGCGGTCCTTCCAGCCGGCCTGGTCGCCCGAACCGCTCCCGAAGACGCACGAGCGGACGAAGCCGCCGCTCGGCTTTCCCCGGCGCACCGACTCGCTTTGTCCGACGTGCACCCGCGAGGTTCGCGACGCGATCGTGAACGGGACCCGCGAACTCTCCGAGCTCATCGACGGCAGACCCGGCGAGATCCCGGCCGACATCGTCCTGCGCGGGAACGAGATCTGGATGGTCAAGACGTGCCCGAAACACGGCACGTTCGAGGACCTCATGGCGAGCGACGCGCGCTTCTTCGGGCGGCTCGAGGAGAACTTCTTCGGCCGCGACGTGAAGATCGCGAAGGACAAGCTCCACGACCACGGCTCCTCCTCGATGCGCTACGGCCGCGGCGCGGTCCTGACGGTGGACCTCACGAACCGCTGCAACATGATGTGCAACCCGTGCTTCATGGACGCCAACCAGGTCGGCTACGTCCACGAGCTCGGGTGGGACGACGTCAGGGAGATCCTCGACAACGCCGTCTCGATCAAGCCGCAGCGTCAGATGTCCGTGCAGTTCTCGGGCGGCGAGCCCACGATCTCGCCGTTCTTCCTGGAGGCCACGCGGTACGCGCGAGAGATCGGCTACTTCTCGGTCCAGTGCGCGACGAACGGGGTCCGGTTCGCGCAGGAGCCCGAGTTCGCGAAGGCCGCCTACGACGCGGGCCTCCGGCTCGCCTACCTTCAGTTCGACGGCGTCGGGAACGAGCCGAACGCGCACCGCGGCGTCGGGAACCTGTACGACGTGAAGCTCCGGGCGCTCGACAACCTCCACGCGGCCGGGATCGACGTCACGCTCGTGACGACGATCGTCAACACCGTCAACAACGACCAGGTGGGCGAGATCATCCGGTTCGCCGTCAAGAACATCGACAAGATCAACGCCGTCTCCTTCCAGCCCGTCTCCTTCACGGGCCGCGACGAGGAGATCGACGACGAGACGCGCAAGAAGCAGCGCTATACGCTCGCCCACCTCGCGCACGACGTGAAGGACCAGGCCGGCATCGGCGAGCCGATGCGTGACTGGTTCCCGCTCTCGGCCTCGGGCCCGTTCTCCGACCTGAAGGACCTCCTCGGCGGCATCGACGCGCAGTGGGGCTCGCTCAAGTGCGGCTGCCACCCGAACTGCGGCATCGCGACGATGATGCTCGTGCGCCCGGACACGGGACAGGCCGTGCCCGTCACGCAGATCCTCGACGCGGACCGCCTGCTGCGCGACCTGAACGTCATCACGGACGCCGCCCGCGGGAGGTTCCTGACGATCCTCCAGACGGCGCTCGCTCTCGCCCGCAACATCCGTCCCGACAACGTGCCGGCGAACCTCGGTGTCTGGGAGACGCTCAAGGTCATGGACGGCCACACGGGCAAGGGAATGGGGATCGCGACGCAGGGCCGCTATCCGTGGCGCGTCCTCCTCGTGGCCGGGATGTGGTTCCAGGACCTCTTCAACTACGACTTCCGGCGTACGGAGATGTGCATCATTCCGTACGGCACGCAGCTCGGCGAGATCTCGTTCTGCGCCTACAACACGGGCGCGGGCTGGCGGAAGATCGTCGAGGAGATGTACCAGAGCGCGACGCTGTCCGAGTGGTACCGGGACAAGGGCCGCCACCCCGTGTACGCGCACGGCAAGCGCGTCCCGCTCCCGGCGTTCAACCCGGCGGCGCGCCCGTCGACGCTCCCGGTCCTCGAGCCCGCGGCCGCGCGCACGGGCGATCTCCCCGTCGCGTCGATGCTCCCGAGCTACGGCGCAGCCTCGGGAAAGTAAGCGCTCAGACCACGGCCACGGCGACAAGCGTGAGGTCGTCGTCGAGCGGGCGTGCGCCCCGGAAGGCGTCCGCCGCGCCGAAGAGCGCGTCGACCGCCACCTGCGCGCCCCCGGCCGCCGAGGCGCGGAAGACGTCGCGCACGCGGTCGTAGCCGAAGAGCTCGCCCGCCTCGTCGCGCAGCTCCGGCAGGCCGTCCGTGAAGAAGAGGAGGCCGTCGCCTCTGGCGAGGGTCACGCTTTCTTCGCGGTACGTGGCGCGAGCGAGCTGGCCGGCTGGCGGCGCGTGCATGGGGACTTCGGCGACCGTCCCGTCCGCGGCGCGGAAGTGGAGGACCGGGGGCATCCCTCCGGCCGAGATCCGCGCGAGCCCGGGGGCGAGGGTCGCAAGAGCGAGCGCCATGTTCATCCGCGGAAGCCGGAGGCTTCTCACGCCGTCGCTCACGCGCCGCATCTCCGCGTCGAGCGCGCCGCCCGCGCCGCCCGTCTGGAAGAGCGTCTTGGCCGAAACGACGACGAGGCCCGCCCTCACGCCGTGGCCGGTCGCGTCGCCGACGGCGAGCCTCAGCTCGCCGTCGGGCCCGAAGCGCCAGTCGTAGTAGTCGCCGCCGACCTCGGTCGCGGTGCGCATCCCGAAAGCGAGTGCGAAGCCGGGAGCGTCGGGGGCCGCCGCGGGCAGCATCGAGATCTGGAGGGCGCGAGCCTCCTCGAGCTCCTGCGTCTTCCGCGCGTTCTCGGCTTCGAGCGTCGTGCGCGCGACTTCGGCCTGGGCCCTCTCCTGCGCGGCCTCGGCGAGACTCGTCGTCGTGTGGAAGGCGCTCATGACCGCCGTGATGCACAGGCCGATCAGGAAGCTCAGGAAGACGACGGGCCCGTTCGAGGCGAGGTTGAACCCCGTCACGACGCGGATCAGGACGATCGAGAGCGTCACGAGCGCCGTGAAGACGGCGAGAGTCCGAAGAAGCGTCGCGCGGGCGACGAAGCCGGGCGGGCGCGGATCGTCCGGCCGGAGCGCGAGCCACGGACCGAGCGTCTCGAAACCGCCCCACATCACGGCGCTGAAGACGACCGAGACCAGGATCGCGCCGGCGAGCTGCGGCACCATCCCGAAGACCCTGAGGAGCACGCCGACGACCGCGCCGAGCGGAATCGCCTTTGCGAGCGCCCGCAGCCCGGCGCGAAAGTCGGGCGGCGGGAGCGGGCTCATACGCGCAGGGCGGCCTCCGCGAGCGCGACGAGCCCTTCCGCCGCCTCGTCCGGCTGCTCGAGGGGGAGCATGTGGCCCGCGCCGGGCACGGTCAGGAGCTTCACCCACGGGGCGCGCGCCGCGACGGCCGTCATGGCCTCGGAGTCGGACGGCGGTGCGATCGCGTCCTCCTCGCCCACGGCGACGAGGAGCGGGCGGTCCCACGCGGAGAGGACCTCGAAGCCCTCGTCGCGGACGGCGAGCCCGGCGAGATCGGCCGTCGCGGTCTCCGGTGGCGTCGCGAGCACCATCCGCTTCACGAGGTCCTCGGCGGGCGTCCCCTTCGAGCCGCGTGCGAGGAGCTTCGGGAGCATCGCCGTCAGCGCCGCCTCGATTCCGTCCTTGCGGATCGCCGCGATCGCGGCCTTGCGGCCCGCGCGGCCGGCGTCGTCGTCCGCGGAGGCCTTCGTGTCGAAGAGCGCGAGTCCCTTGAGCCGGCCGCGGAGGCGCGCCCCGTGCCGCTTCACGAGCTCGAAGCAGACGTAGCCGCCCATCGAGAGCCCGGCGAGGAGGAACGGCGCGTCCGGCGGGAGAGCCGCCTCGAGGTCGCGCGCGAGATCGTCGGCGAGGAGCGACATCGCGTGGAGGGGCGCCGGCGGGTGCGGCGAGCGGCCTCGGCCGCGGAGGTCGGGAGCCCAGACGCCCCCGATCGGGCCGAGCCGGCCGGCGGCGGCGCGCTCGGCGAGCGGGTCCCACATGCGGTGGTCGAGGGGATAGCCGTGGAGCGCGACGAGGTGCATGCAGGGATGTTAGCGGGGCGTGGGCCGGATCACGCGCCAGACCGTCCCGGAGTCCACACGTTCCACGACCTCCGTCCCGGCGGCGAGGTACCGGTAGAGCTTCGTCCGGCGGGCCGGCAGGGCCCACGCGCCCTCGGGCTCGCGGAACAGGACGGGCGTGGAGGGCCGGCTCGCGAGAGCCGCGACGAGGCGGCCGTCGAGATCGTCCTTGTTCAGGAAGAACCAGAAGCTCGCGTTGACGTAGAGGCCGCCCGGCGCGAGGGTTTGCGTGAGCGGGTAGACGTTGTCGGACGCGGCGAAGTAGTTGAGGAACGAGCCGCCGGGCGGGACCTTCCGGGCGACCGCACGGGAGATGGACCGGAGCGGCGCGTCGTCCCAGTAGCGTGCGCCCTTCCCCCATGCGTCCCGCGCGAGCGGTCCGGCGCCGAACAGGGCCACGCCGAAATGCGCGAGAAGGAGGGCGGCGCCGCACGCGGCGAAGGCGAGGGACGCGCGCGAGGCGCGCCGGAATCTGCGGGTGAAGACGGCCCGGCCGGTCCGGACGCCGTCCAACGCGAGAACCACGACGAGGCCGGTCGCGCCCGAGAGGTGCAGGAGCCCCCACCGGGGGATGGTCATGAGCGCGGCTCCGGCGGCGAGCCACGCGAGCGGGCTCGTGCGCGGGCGTCGGCGGACGAGGCTCCAGACGAGCAGCCACGCGGCGGGAATCGCGAGGGCGGGAGCGATCGCCTCGGCCAGGAGCGGCAGGTCGGGGCGCTGCCCGATCTCGGCCGCGTGGCCGCGCAGCGGGACGAGCAGCGTCCAGCGGAGGTGGGCGGTCGTGCGGCCCGCAATCGCCCAGAGCGCGGCGAACGCCGCGTACGGCGCTGAGCCCGCGAGGAAAAGCCGCACGGCGCGGCGGAGGGACCGGTGGCGGGACGACGCGAGGCACCAGAGCGTGCCCGCGAGGAGCGCCCAGGCGGACGTCTGCTTGACGAGGATCGCGGCCCCGAGCAGGAGGCCCGCGGCGTCGGCGGCGCTGCCGGACCCCGTCCGTTCGAAGCGGCGGAGCAGGAGACCTGCGGCGAGGAGCAGCGGCGCGAGGAAGGGGTCTGGCCACAGGGCGGGGCCTTCGAAGTACACGCACCACAGGACGACGAGCGGCGGGCCGAGCAGAGCCGCCGTCCATCGCGCGCGGCGATCCCGGGCGGCCGCCACGGCGAGCAGGGCCGAGGCCGCGAGCGGGAGCCCCGCGAGGGCGCGGAACAGGGCCGGACCGAACCCGAAGAGCCGCCCGGCGCCCGCCGTCGCGAGGATCAGGGCCGGCGTGTAGGGCTCGATGACGCTCTCGTAGAGCGCCGAGCCGCGGGACACGTGCCAGGCCGAGGCCACGATCTCCGGCCACGCCACGACCTCGAGCAGGAAGGCCGCCGAGAACGCGGCCGAGGCCGCGGCGACGCCGAGCAGGGCGGTCTCGGCCGGGAAGGCGTTACGGGTAGTAGGTGACCGAATTCCTCGTTCCCTCCCACACGGTGACCTCTTCGAGGATCGCGCCGCCCGCGAGGGGGCCGGCCCTGCCGATCTCGCCCGCGACCCAGAGCGCGACGTTCTCGGCGCTCGCGTTCTTCCGGTCGAACGGCGGCACCGTGTTGAGGTCGCGGTTGTGGAGGCGCGCGGCGAGCTCCTTCACGAACGCTTCGGTCGGGACGAAGTCGACCGAGAGGTCGTACGCGCCGAGGCGCTCAACCGAGAGCGCGACCTCGATCTTCCACGAGTGGCCGTGCGCGGGCTCGGGGCCGCCGGCGTAGTCCACGAGGTGGTGCGCGGCCTCGAAGGTCGCGTGGCAGCGTACGGTCCAGTGCATGACGGGCAGTCTAGCGTCTCCGACGTTTCCGCCGGATGCTGCCATGGGCCGAAAAAATGCCGCCGGTTAGTGGGATAAGCCCACTTGACTCCTGTCCCACCGCTCCCTATCCTCCCGTCATGAAGAAGGCGTCCGCAGGGCTGACGGAAACGCTCGAGCTGGTCGACCGGGAGTTGAAGCCGGACACGAAAAAGCGGCTCTCTCTTGGAAAGGCGCTCGCGGGTCTGGACCCGGACGTGCGGTTCGACGTCTACCGAAACGACGCGGGACAGCTCGTCCTCGACCCCCGCGTCTCGATCCCGGCGCGCGAGGCGTGGCTCTTCCGGAATCCCGAGGCTCTGGCCGCCGTCCGGCGCGGGCTCGACGAGGCCCGGCGGGGGAAGACGAAGGCTCTCGGGTCGTTCGAAAAGCACACACGGGGCGAATGAG
The DNA here is from genome assembly GCA_038319835.1 of Thermoanaerobaculia bacterium. Classification (GTDB taxonomy): domain Bacteria; phylum Acidobacteriota; class Thermoanaerobaculia; order UBA5066; family UBA5066; genus Fen-183. The sequence continues at coordinate 17,774 of JBBQDQ010000014.1, forward strand.
CCGGGAACTCCGGTTCACGCCGACGGCGGAGGCGGCGCTCCGGGAGCTGGAGCAGGACCCGCACCGCGCCGGCCTTCTGAAGCAGGTCCGAAAGACGCTGGGCCTTCTTGAGGCGGAGCTCCGCCATCCTTCGCTCCGGACGCACGAGTTCCAATCCCTCAGGGGGCCGAACGGCGAAAAGGTGTTCGAGGCGTACGTCCAGAACCGGACGCCGGCGGCGTGGCGGATCTTCTTTCTCTACGGCCCGGATCGCATCGAGAAGGGAAGGCGGATTTCCGTCCTGACGATCGTCGCCCTGGCGCCCCATCCCTGAAGAGCAGAGCGGTCAGCGGGTAAGGACGGTCTCGAGGCGCGTGACGCGCACGGCGTGCTGGCCCTCGGGCGGGACGCCGTATTCCTTCTCGAGGAACTTCTTCGGCGTCGTCGCGGTCGCTCCCATGAGGGAGAGCCGCTCCTCGCGCGTTTCGCCATTCGGGAGCGTGAAGCGGTAGACCGCCTCCGTTGCCGCGCGGCCGAGCGACTTGGCGCCCTTCGGAAGATCCGTACAGCTCGTGACCTTCAACCCGGGCGGCAGGCGGTCGTTCACGGCGGCGACGTGCGCGTCCGAGAGCGCGTCGAGCGTGTCGACGTCGAAGAGCTCGTGGTGCGACTCGTTCCCGAGCGGGAGCGCCGGGCCCATCGAGAGGCGCAGGTGCGGGTTGTAGCCCTCGGTGTAGCGCACGGGCGCGCCGGAGGCGCGGAGCGCGCGCTCGAGGACGTCCATCGTGTTGCGGTGCGAGAGGTACCGCGCGTCGCCGAGCTTCTCGAACGAGAGCCGGTACGTCCGTGCGGACTCGGGCACGGGGGCCGCGAGCCCGCCTCCCACCTTCCGCCGCTCGCGCAGCGGCAGGAGGTCCGGCGTCGCCTTCACGCGGTACGCTGCGCCCTTGGCCTTGTCGGTGTAGGCGCTGCCGCGGCCCTCGTCGCGGGCGTCGGTCCCCTGGAAGGCGAACGCCACGGGTAACGGATTCGCGAGGACCGTGTCCTCGCCGTTGCCGGGGACGCCGCAGGCGTAGCAGTGGCCCCACTTGCAGTCGTCCGTGTGCATCTCCTTGAGCGCCTTCTTCCATTCGACGACGAGGAATGGCTTGCGGATGGACGCGTCGACGACGTCCCAGGGGAGCGTCTCCTTGAGATCCTTGTCGCGCAGGTGGCGGTTCTTCGGGACGCCGGCGGCCTCGAGCGCCTCGGTCCAGCGCTCCCACGAGAAGTGCTCGCTCCACGCGTCGAATCGCCCGCCGCGCTTCCACACCTCGAGGACGGCCGCGCCCATCCGGCGGTCGCCGAGCGAGAGCATCGACTCGATCTCGGCTTCCTTGGGCTCGTGCCACGTCATCTTCACGCCCTTGACTGAGCGGAAGCGGTCCTTGAGGTACGCGAGCTTCTTCTCGAGGTTCTCGACGCCGTCGAAGCCGAACCACTGGAAGGGCGTGAAGCTCTTCGGGACGAAGCAGCCGACCGAGACGTTCACGTTCGGGCGGATGCCGTTCTTCCGCCCCTGGGCGAGGATGTCCTTCACGAGCGTCACGAGCTCGTCGAGGTCCGGCTCGGTCTCCGTCGGGAGGCCGATCATCGTGTAGACCTTGATCATGTCCCAGCCGCGCGAGAACGCGACGTCCGCGGCCTTCACCATGTCCGCGTTCGTGAACGTCTTGTTGATGACGCGGCGCAGGCGGTCCGAGCCCGTCTCGGGCGCGAATGTGAACCCGGACTTGCGGACCTCGGAGACCGCGTCCGCGAGCGCCACCGAAAACGCCTCGGCGCGCAGCGACGGGAGCGAGATCGAGACCTTCGTCTTGGCGAGCTCGGGCGCGAGGCACGCGACGAGCGGCTCGATCTGCGAGTAGTCGGCCGAGGACAGTGAGAGGAGCCCTACCTCGCTCCAGCCTGCCTCGTCGATGAAGGTCTTCGTCGCCTTCGCGACGTCGGCCGGGTCCAGCTCGCGGACGGGCCGGTACCAGTAGCCCGCCTGGCAGAAACGGCAGCCCTGCGTGCAGCCGCGCATGATCTCGAGGCCGAGGCGGTCCTGGATGATGTCGACGGACGGGACCATCGGCTTGGCGGGATAGACGTCGGCCGAGAGCTTCTCGACCCACACGCGCTTCGCCTGCTCCGGCACGCCCGGCGTGTTCGGCACGCACGACGCGATCCGTTCGCCGTCACCGGTCGTGGCGTCGTAAACCACGTCGTAGAGCGACGGCACGTACATGCCGGGGCAGGCCGCGAAGGCGATCAAGCGCTCGCGGCGCGGGAGGCCCTTCGTGCGCACGACGGCCTCGAGGAAGACGGGGAGCGCCTCCTCGGCGTCGCCGATCAGGAAGACGTCAAAGAAGTCTGCGAGGGGCTCGGGGTTCGCGACGCAGGGGCCGCCGCCGATCACGATCGGCTCCGCGTCGCCGCGGGAGGCCGCGAGGACGGGGATCCCCGCAAGGTCGAGCATGTTCGGGACGTTCGTGTAGTTCATCTCGCTCTGGAGCGAGAGACCGAAGACGTCGAAGTCGCGCACAGGCGCGAACGACTCGACCGAGAAGAGCGGCACGTTCTCGCGGCGCAGCACGGCCTCGAAGTCCGTCCAGGGGGCGTACGTCCGCTCGCAGGCCCAGTTCGCGCGGCGGTTCACGATCTCGTAGAGGATCTTCGTGCCCGTGTGGCTCATCCCGATCTCGTAGGCGTCCGGGAAGCCGAGGCACACCGTGACGTCCATCGAGCCCAGGTCCTTGCGCACGACGTTCCGCTCCAGGCCGAGGTAGCGCCCCGGGCGCTCGACGGCGAGGAGGAACGGCTCGAAGCGGGGGCGGACGGATGTGTAGCGCACGGGGGCTCTCCGAACGGGGCAGTCTAGCGGATCAGTTGAGACGATGTCGCGCGACCGTGTCAGGCCGTCTTCAGGCCCACGGGGCACGACACGCCGGTGCCGCCGATCCCGCAGTAGCCGTCGGGGTTCTTCGCGAGGTATTGCTGGTGGTATTCCTCGGCGTAGTAGAACGGCGGGGCGTCGAGGATCTCGGTCGTGATCGCGCCGTAACCCGCCTCGGTGAGCTTCTCGGTGTACGCGGCCTTCGAGGTTTCGGCGGCGGCCTTCTGCCCGGCGTCGAACGTGTAGACGCCCGAGCGGTACTGCGTGCCCACGTCGTTGCCCTGGCGCGTTCCCTGCGTCGGGTCGTGGTTCTCCCAGAACACCTTCAGGAGATCCTCGTACGAGATCTTCGACGGGTCGAAGACGACGAGGACGACCTCGTTGTGCCCCGTCTGCCCCGTGCAGACCTCGCGGTACGTCGGGTTCGGCGTCAGGCCCGCGGCGTATCCGACCGCCGTCGTGAAGACGCCGGGCGTCTGCCAGAACTTGCGCTCCGCGCCCCAGAAGCAGCCAAGGCCGAAGAGCGCCGTCTTCGTCCCGGAGGGGAACGGCGGCGCGAGCAGATGCCCGTTGACGAAGTGCGCTGCGGGGACGGGCATCTTCTCGGCGCGTCCGGGGAGCGCTTCGTCCGACGTCGGCATGCGGAGCTTCTTCGAGGCGAAAAGCACGGCCGTCGATTCTGCTCTTCGTGCGCGCGAAGGGGAAGGTCCCTCTGGAGCTAAAACCGAACACCCCGTTTCCCCGATTGACTCGTCCATGGGCACGAGCCTAGATTGCCGACCGACATGGCGCTCGACGAGAAGATCCGCGAATACCTCCGCGAGCTCGGAGCCGCGCTCAACGAGGCCGTGTCCTCGTCGGCAAAAGTGCACGAGATCCTCGCGAAGGTGAAGAGCGAGGGGTATGGCGCGTACCTCTGCCTCGACGCGACCGTCGCGCTCGACAAACGCGGACGCCGGTCGTCGGCCGCGCTTCCGACGATCCGCCGCGGGGGCCTCGCCGCGCCGAAGGCCGAGCGCGACGCGGACGGCCTCGACACGGCCGTCTTCCAGATCAACGTCAAGGACCTCGGCTTCCTGCGCTCCGTCGGAATCGACCCGACGCGCCCGATCCGCACCCGCCGGCGCCCGCAGGCCGCGGTCACGATCCGGTCTACGGTCGCGAAACGCGGCTGACGTTGCCTCCTCAGGATCTCCTCGGCCTTCTCCCGCTGGATCTCTCGCGGGCCGTGCGCGACGTCGCGCCCGAGCCGTACCGCGCCGCCCAGATCGCCAGGTGGATCTACGAGCGCCGCGCCACGAGCTTCGCGGAGATGACGAACCTTCCGAAAGCGATGCGCGATGGCCTCGCGAAGGACTTCACGATCGGCCTCCCGAAGATCGTCGAGACGACTGCGGCGCCGGACGGGACGGAGAAGTTCCTGTTCGAACTCGCGGACGGCGCCCGCGTCGAAGCCGTCTACATCGTCGAGTCGAAGAGGAAGCCGTCGTGGACGGATCCCGACACGCCGGAAGCCGCGCGGATCACGATCTGCGTCTCCTCGCAGGCCGGGTGCGCGGTGGACTGTGCGTTTTGTGTCACGGGGCGCATGGGCGCGGGCCGGAACCTCACGGCCGGGGAGATCGTCGGGCAGTACCTGGTGATCGCGAGGGAAAAGGGTTTCGGGCCGCACGAGGCGAACGTCGTGTTCATGGGGATGGGCGAACCGCTCCTGAACGTCGGAAACGTCAAGCGCACGCTCGACCTCCTCGAGGAGGAGGTGTCGCCGCGGCGGACGACCGTCTCCACGGCCGGCGTCGTGCCCGGCATCGAGTCTCTCGCGGCGCGCACGCGCCGGCCGAACCTCGCCGTCTCGCTCTCGGGCGCGGACGACGAGACGCGGACGAAGCTCATGCCGATCAACCGGACGCATCCCCTCGCGGAGCTCTTTGCGGCGCTCAAGCGCTGGCCGCTCGAGCGCGGCCGGAGAATCACGTTCGAGTGGGTCCTCATCGAGGGCGTGAACGACCGCCCCGAGGACGCCGCGAAGCTCGTCGCGCTCGTGAAGCCGCTCTCGTCGAAGGTGAACCTGATCCCGCTTAACGAGTCGGCCGAGTGGCTGCCTGGCCTCAAGCGCCCGTCCGACGCCGCAGTCGACGCCTTCGCGCGCGCCGTCGCTGCGGGCGGCGTGCCCGTGACGGTGCGCTGGTCGAAGGGGCTGCAGGCGGACGCGGCCTGCGGTCAGCTCAAGGGGCGTGAGACGCCGAAACGGCCTCTGCGGCCCGTGTCCTGAGCGCTCAGCCGGCGAGGCGGACGGCGCCCGTGAGGATCCGCCCGGCCCCGGGCCCGTCGCGGCGCCACGAGGGAAGATCCCGCTCGGCGGCGTTGCAGGTAGGGAGCCGGTGGATGCGCCCCGGGTCGAGCCCGCGCGCGTGGAGCGCCGCCTCGTCGAATGCCGCGACGTCGACGAAGGACTTCCCGCCCGTGCCGGGCCGTACGGCGCCGACCGGGGCGGTGCCGTACGCGTCGAGGAGCGCCGCGACGACCTCCGGCCCGACCTCGTACCGGTCGCGGGCGATCGAGGGGCCGAACGCGGCGGCGAGGCCCGGGAGGCGCACGCCGCGCTCTTCGAACGCGTCCAGCGCCGCGTCGAGGACGCGCGCGGCCGTCCCGCGCCAGCCGGCGTGGACGGCCGCGATCCATCCCGTCGCGGGATCCGCGAGGACGACCGGGACGCAGTCGGCCGAGGCGACCGCAAGAAGGACATTCGGCTGGCGGGTGATCGCGGCGTCGCCTTCTCCGAGGACGAGGTTCCGCCGCTCACGCGGCGGCTCTTCGAAGGTCAAGACACGGGCGCCGTGAACCTGCTTGAGGCGCACGACCTCCGCATCCGGAGCGCCGAGAGCCTCGGCGAGCGCGCGGCCCGCGACGTCGGGGTCGAGCGCGCGGGCCGTCAGGGCGCCGCGCGTGAAGCCGGCCGCAAAACCGGGAGCGCCCAGCGAGAGGAGAGAGCAGCCCGAGCTCGTACGTGCCACCGGCTGCCCCCCCACTCTTTCATTCTAGGAAATCCCCGGTCCTCTCCCTTATGGCGCGGGGACCGACTTCACGCCGAGGGGCTCGAAGTCATAGATGGTGCCGTTGATGCGGAGGCCGTCGACAGCTCCCTGCCAGCTGTGGTCGCGACCCTTGGCCACTGCGACGGTGATGATCTTGGCCCCGGCTCCCGTCGCAAGGAACGCCTTCACCGCGGCGAATGTGCAGAGAGAACCGTTGAGGCCACAATTTGTAGCCGTAGGGGGGGAGTTGAACTGTGACCCCGTGAGGCCCCACGTCCCGGTCGTCGTCGCATCGATGTACCCGCTCCACTTGTTGGAGGGGGAATTGGCAGCGGGAACGAAGACGAGCGAGGCGTAGGTCGTCGTTGTTCCACCAGCTCCGTTCGGGTTGATCTCGAACGTGATGCTCGGCATGTTAGGGTTAGCGATCGCGGAGTTCTCGCCTGTCGTGAAGACGTTGAATCCAACCGCCGTCAGGTCAGAGACGTTCGTACCGAAGAAATCAACCTCGTTGCCGAAGACGACCTTCGACGTGCCGTCGGCTACGACGATACTGAGGCTCCCGATTCCGTTCGGAGGCTGATCCGCGATGCCGAACGAACCGAATGGACCAGCGCGAAGGGCTGCGACAGGCGACCCGATCGTGTTCCGCGCAATAAGGCCCCAGTTCTGACCCATGTACGTCGCGTCAGCACCGGACGCACCAGTCGGACCAGTCGGACCAGCAGGACCAGCCGGACCCGTAGCACCCGTCAAGCCGGGGAAACCCTGATTGCCTTGATTGCCCTGAATCCCCTGAATCCCCTGAATCCCCTGAGCGCCCGTGGCGCCTGTCAGCCCCGTCGGGCCGGTAGGGCCGGTCGCACCCGTGGGGCCAACGGGTCCCGTCGTGCCGGCGGGGCCAATCGAGCCCTGCGGGCCCGCGGGCCCCTGGGCGACCGTCGCTGCGATCGTGAGGCTGCCCGCGCCCGGCGTGATCGAGACGTTCGAGCCCGCCGTGAGAGTCAGGTCGCCCGTGAGCGCATTGAGGCTCGTGACGGCCGAGAGAGGCGCGTAGTAGCCGTTCGTATCGAGGACGACGTCGCTGCCGGAGACGCCGAGTGCGATCGAGATCGCGCCCGTCGCGCTCAGGGGCACGATGGCCGCATTTGCGACGACGTCCCCCGCCACGAAGTTCAGGGTCGAGACCGCCGGAAACGCATCACCCGCGGCCCAGAGGGTCAGGAAGCCGGGCCCGGTCGGATTGACGACCGTCGCATTCAGGGAGATGGCGCGTGCGTTCGCTGGCACGTTGCAGACTCCCGTGAGCGTGTAGCTCCTCGTCGTCGCGGCCGGCAGGAACCCGCCCGTCAACGGAGCGTTGCCGCGTGTGTCGACCAGGCGGCAAGGAGCAATCGCGACGAAGGGAAGCGGGGACGAGGGAAGGAGCGGAGCCGTAAGGGCCTGCCGGGTGGATCCCGCCGGGACGGCGGGGCTCGACCAGTACGGAGGGGAGGCCCAGGTTTCGATCGCGGTGCCGTCCGCAGCGGTCGTGGCGACTGCGGCGGCATCGGCGAAGGCGCAGGTTGCCACCGCAGAAAGCAACGCGAGGCCGAACAGGGACATTTTTTGAACGGACATCCAAAAACCTCCTGGCACGTATCTTTTAGACAGCGCCTTGTGCAGAGATTATAGGCACCCCCTCCCCCAACGAGTGTCCGGGGCGCTCTCGGTCGCCGGAGAAGGCCGCGCCGGGCGCTGGCCGCTAGAATGACCGGCGAATCCAGTCGAAACACCGATGACGCACGCGCCTCCGCTCGTCCTTCCGCACCGGCTGCACGCGCCCGACGCGATCCAGCTGTTCCTCGACGAGCGGGTCCGGTACAACAAGGAGAAGGACGGGGAGACGGCCCGCTCGCCGCGGCGCGTCCTCGAGACGCGTGAGGCGCACTGCTTCGAGGGTGCGCTTCTCGCGGCGGCGGCCCTGCGGCGCCTCGGACACGCGCCGCTCGTCGTCCAGCTACGCGCCGTGCGCGACGACGACCACGTCCTCGCGCTCTACCGCGTGCGCGGGCTCTGGGGCGCAGTCGCGAAGTCGAACTACTCGGGCCTGCGCTTCCGCTCGCCGGTCTACCGCTCGCTCCGCGAGCTCGCGATGAGTTACTTCGACTGCTACTACAACCTCGAGGGCGACAAGGGCCTCCGGAGCGTGGGTCGGCCCGTCGACCTCGCGCGTTTCGACGCGCGCGGCTGGGAGACGGCGGGGGACGATCTCTGGGACGTGTCGACCTACGTCGCGACGCGGCGCTTCGCGCCGCTCGTTCCCGGGCCGGCTTCCCGCCGGATCGGGTGGATGGACCTTCGCCTCTTCGACGCGGGCCTCGTGGGCTCGGCGGGCGTCCCGATCCCGCGCGGCGTGCGCGAGCGCCTGCGCCGCGGCCGTAGCCGCTAGGCCCGTGGCGCGCCGGCGATCGCGTTGGCGTAGTAGCGCAGGAGGGGCAGCTCCTCCGGCGCCGGCCGGAAGAGGCCGCCGTCGGCGAGGACGACGTGACGCAGCAGGAGCATCCGGAGGCCGACGGACACGGCGTAGTCCTGGTCTCCGCGCGGCACGTGGACGTACGCGCCGCCTGCCTCGAGCGCCCGCCAGCGCGCGAGGACCTCGGCCTTCAGCTCGAGCTCGCTCCACGCGCGCTCGGGCGCGTCCGCGAGGACGCTCGCGACGAGCGAGACGGGGAGGACGGGCACGACGCGCGCGATTCGCGCCATGAGGTCGTTCGCGAGGTCTCCGACGGCCGCGAAGCGGGCCTCACGCGAGGCGGCCTCGAGGTCGAGGCCCTTCTCCGCGATCCAGGCGCGCGTCGAGAGCGGGGTCCCGAAGCAGACGCACGCGTAGCCGAAGCGGTGCCACTCGTTCGCGATCAGGAGACGGACGTTCCGCCAGATGAAGCGGAGGGTCTCTCCGAGCGTGTCGCGCCCGGACGCCTTGCCCTGGGCTGGGGAGCGGTCGAGGAGGAGCGTGCGGTCCTCGAGAACGCGGTCGTAGTTGACGCCGACGGGGACGAAGACGAGGTCGCGCGGCCCCTTCGGGTCGAAGCCGCGGAGCATGTAGTCGAGGAGCCCGAGCTTCGGAGGACGGAGCGCTCCGTCCTTCGACAGGCCGCCCTCGGGATAGACCGCCTGGGGGACGCCGTTCGCGGTCGCCATCGCAACCCAGCGCTCGAGGATCCGCCGGTAGAGAGGATCCTTCGAGTCGCGCCGCACGAAGTACGCGCCGGTCGCGCGCACGAGGCCCTGCACGGGCCAGATCCGCGCCCACTCGCCCACGGCGTAGCTCAAGGCCGTCTTCTCCGCGGCGAGGTACGACAGGAGGATGTAGTCCATGTTGCTACGGTGGTTCATGACGAAGACCACCGTCGAGCCGTCCGGGATCGCGGCGAGGCCGGCGTCGTCCGCCGAGCCGAGCCGGACGCGGTAGAGAGAGCGCGCGATCGCCCGGGCGGCCGCGTAGCCGGCGCGGAAGTAGACCCAGGCGTTGAAGGCCGGGACGATCTCCGAGGCGTCCCTCTCGACGCGCTTCTGCACCTCGTCCCGGGAGAGCCCGGACTCTTTCGCGAACGCGTCCGCGGCCTCGAGGACCTTCGCGTCGAAGCGCAGCTGGTCCACGAGGACCTCGCGCTTCGTCATCTTGAAAGGCGGGAGGCGCACGGGGAGCCGGGAGTTCAGCTCGTCGATGACCCGGTTCGCACGGCGGCGCATCACCGCGCGCGCGGCCGGCCGGAGCAGCCGGTCGACGACCGCCAGGCCCGCGAGGAACGCGAGCAGGACGAACGCCCAGAGCGGGACCGCGACCGGCGTGTTCATCGTGGGAGAGGCGCGATTGTGGCACCGTGCCTCATTCGCGGTCTAATCCGCCCATGCGAGCCCTCCCGGCGCTCCTCCTGGTTCTCGCGGCCGTTCCGGCGCCCGCGCAGATCGTGCCGGTCGAGCCGGTTTCGGCAGAGGCCATCCTCACGGACTTCCGCTTCTCGAGCGGCGAGACGCTGCGCGAGCTGAAGGTCCGGTACGTCACGTACGGCCGCCGGCTCGACGACAACCGCGGCAAGACCGCGAACGCGGTTCTCGTCCTGCACGGGACGGGCGGCTCCTCGGGCCAGTTCCTCGGTCCGGGGTTCGCAGGCGTCCTGTTCGGGCCCGGCCAGCCTCTCGACGCCTCGCGTTTCTACGTGGTGATCCCGGACGGTATCGGGCACGGCGGCTCGTCGAAGCCGAGCGACGGGCTGCGTGCGAAGTTCCCGCACTACACCTACGACGACATGGTCCGGGCGCAGTACCGGCTCCTGACGGAGAGCCTCGGCGTCACGCACCTGCGGCTCGTCATCGGGACCTCGATGGGCGGGATGCACGCGTGGGTCTGGGGCGAGACGTACCCGGACTTCATGGACGCCCTCCTTCCGCTCGCGAGCCTTCCTTCGCCCATCGCGGGCCGCAACCGGATGTGGCGAAGGATGGCGATGGACCTCATCCGTCAGGACCCCGAGTGGAAGGGCGGTGACTACGCAGCGCAGCCGCGAGGCCTCAGGGGAGCGCTCGCCCTGCTGCTCTCGGTCTCCGGCAGCCCCCTCGGATGGCTGCAGCAGGCGCCCGACCGGGCGGCGGCCGACGCGGTGGTGGAGCGGTGGATGCAGGAACGACTCGCGAAGACCGACGCGAACGACCTTCTCTGGGCGCTCGACGCCTCGCGGGACTACGACCCGTCGCCGGGCCTCGAGAAGATCAGGGCGCCGCTGCTCGCCCTCAACTTCGCCGACGACGCGATCAACCCGCCGGAGCTCGGGCTCCTCGAGAAGGGCGTCGCGCGGGTGAAGAACGGGCAGGCCGTCGTCTTCCCGCTCACGGACAAGACGCGCGGCCACCAGACGCACACGCTCGCGGATCTCTGGAAGACCTACCTCTCCGAGCTGCTCGTTCGCTCGAAGAGGTAGTCGTTTGCCGGTCCGCCGTCGGAACCGGGTCTAGTTGTTGTAGATGACCCTCTGGTTGGACCAGTGGCCCGGGATGTACCGCGTCTGCCCGTGGTACCTCCTGTAGCTGGCCTTGACCCAGTGAGCATGGCGGGCGGGCGGCTGCGCCCAGCGGCCGTCGCTCCAGGCCCATTCCTGGCCCGAGTGGTGCCAGTAGCCGTTGACCCACTGGTGCGACGAGTCCGGGCGCTCGGTCCGGACCTCGTGGCGGCGCGGGGGCGGGGCGTCGTTGACGATCCGGACGTGCAGGTCGCCCATCATCGGAGGCGCGGGCATGCCAGGAGGAGGCGGGGGCATGGGCTGGGCGCTCGCAGCGCCGGCAGCCAGGCCCGCCGCACCGAAGAGTGCGGCAGAAAGCAGGAGAGCTCGTGTGTACTTCATGCCCGACGAGAGCAAGAAGTGGGCCGCGGGAGACCTAGCTCAGCACCCGAGCGAGGCGGGCAGCGCCGTCGGAAAAGAGGTCGGGCGGCGGCAGGAGGCTCACGACCAGCCAGGCTTCCGTCGGGAACTCGGAGAAGTAGCCCGGGTGGACGAGAACGTCGTGCGATTCGAGGAGATCGAGGACGACTTCCTCCTCCGGTCGGATCGCCGGAACCCTGAGGCACGCCGACCAGCCCGCGGCAACCGGCGCGGCGGTGACGGCTCCGCCGGACGGGAAGGCCATCCTGAGCGCGCGCTCGTTTCGCAGGACGCGCGCCCAGATCGACTCCACCGCGCGCCGGCTCTGCCCGAGGAGGCGCGGAAGGGCGAGCTGGACGGGCGTGCCCACGGAAAGGTACGCGTCCGCGACCCACTCGAGGCGCCGGAGGGCGTCCTCGCGCGGCCCCGCGGGACCGTTCGCGAGGATCCAGCCGAGCTTGAGCTGGGGAAGCGCGGCGGACTTCGAGAGGCCGCCGAGGGAGAACACGAGGGCCTCCGAGCGGGCCGCGGCCACGGCGACGTCGTCGGGGCGATCCGAGTAGCGGTAGTCGACGAAGACCTCGTCGGCGATCACCGCGAAGCCCTTCGTTGCGGCGAGCGCGAGGAGCGCGTCGAGCTCGGTGCCCGCGATCGAGCTGCCGGTCGGGTTGTTCGGGTTCACGACGACGACGGCGGCCGTGCGCGTTCCGGACGCCGCGAGGCGCTCGACCTCGTGTGCGACGGCCGAGGCGTGGACGCGGAAGCCGTCCTCGGCCGCAAGCGGGTAGCGCGCGAGCGTCACGCTCTCCAGCCCCGCGAGGGCGTCGAGGAGCGGATACGACGGCGCGGGCACGAGGACCGTGTCGCCCGGGTCCGCGAGGACCTTGAAGAGCCAGCCGTAGGCCTCGCTCGTCGAGGCGGTCAGGACGATGCGCTCCGGCGGCGCGAGGACTCCGTGCACGGCCGCATACCAGTCGCTGACGGCGAGGCGCGCACGGCGCATGCCGCGCGGGTCGGGCGCGTAGACGAGGCCGCGGGGATCCGCGAGGGGCGCGAGGAGCCCCGCGTCGCCGGGCACGTCCGCGAAGAGGTCGGCGCCTCCCGAGAGGAGCCCGACCGCTGTCGGATTCGAGACGGTCAGGTCGAGGTGCGGCCGCGTCCGCGCGGCGAGCGCGCGCGTGACGCGGTTCTCCTCGTGGACGGCCGGCAGCCTCTTCGAAAACAACGCCTCGGGGTCCTCAGCGTCCCGCGACGAGATCTTCCGGCTTCCACGGCGACGGCGGCCCGCCGAGCCACCGGTGGAACCAGTCGAGGTGCGCGGCGTAGTAGAGCGCCATCTCGAACGCGCTCGGCCAGTGGCCTGCCTTCTCGAAGACGATCAGGCGGGAGGGCACGCCCCGGGCCTGCAAGTCCGTGAAGAACTCGAGAGACTGCGTGTACGGGACGCGATAGTCCTTCTCGCCCGTGATCACGAGGCACGGCGTCTTGAAGGCCTTCACGAACTCGGAGGGGCTCTGCCTGCGATAGAGCTCGGCGTTCTCCCAGGGGGCGCCCTTGAGGTCCCACTGCGGGAACCAGACCTCCTCGGTGGACGAGTACATCGCGCGAAGGTCGTAGACGCCCATCATCGAAGCGAGCGCCTTGAAGCGCGTCGTGTGCCCTTCGAGCCACATCATCGCGTAGCCGCCCCACGACCAGCCCATCGCGCCCATGCGGTCGGCGTCGACGTACGAAAGCTTCGCGAGCGCGTCCGTCACCTTCTCGACGTCGGTCAGGACCTTCCCGTCCCAGTCGCCGGAGATCGCGGACGTGTAGGCCTGGCCGAAGCCGGTCGAGCCGTGCGGGTTCGGGAACGCGACGACGTAGCCCGCGCCCGGGTAGACCTGCCAGTCGCCGCGGTACGCGTCCGCCCACTGCTGCTGCGGCCCGCCGTGGACGTTCAGGATGAGCGGGTACTTCTTCGCCGGGTCGAAGCCGTGCGGCTTGACGATCCAGACGTGCACGGGCTTGCCGTCCGCGCCCGGCACGAAGATCTCCTCGGCGGGACGGACGTCGACTTCCTTCTCGAAGGCGGCGTTGTGCGTCGTGAGCCGGGTTCCCGTCCCGTCCCCGCCCGGGGGCACGGCGAGCCGCCACAGCTCGTGCGGGCTCCCGATCCGCCGCCGCGCGGCGACGGCGAAGGAGGCGTCGGGTGAGAGGGCCCAGGCGTCGATCGCGCCGACGGACGACACCGCGCGGATCGCGCCCGTCGCGAGGACGATCTCGTAGAGCGGCGTCCGGCCCTTCACCTCGGCCGTGAAGAAGATCCGGCCGCCGTCCTTGGCGAAGTCGAAGTCGCGGACGTTGTCGTCGAAGGCCGCGGTCAGGTCGCGCTCGGAACCGGTCGCCCGGTCGCGCAGGACGATCCGGATGCGGTCCGCCTCGTAGCGCGGCGTCACCTGGCGCTTGAACGCGAGGAAGCGGCCGTCGGGCGAGTAGCGCGGGGATCCGTCGAAGCCCTTATTCGCCGCCGTGAGGTTCTTCGGGGACGCGAGCGCCGCGGCGTCGCCTGCGACGGGCACGGTCCAGACGTCCGCGTTCGTCGAGAACGCCTGGTCCGCGTCGCGGTTCGACGCGAATGCGAGCTCCTTCCCGTCGGGCGAGAGGTCGAAGTCCCCGCCGCCTCCCACGGAGAACGGAGGCGAGTCGAAGTCGCCGGGGGTGAGGTCCCGGATCGCCTTCGCCGCGTCGGCCTCGGCGAGGTCGAGGAGGAGGACGTGCGTCCGGTTGCCGTCCTTCCATTCGGTCCAGTGCCGGTAGAGGAGGGAGTCCGCGAGGTGCGCCTTGATCTTGCCCGCCTCGCGCGCATCCGACGCCTTCTTGTTGCACGCGGCGTCGGCGACGCAGGAGGGGACGACGTCGGCGGCGAAAAGGACGTACCGCCCGTCCTTCGAGAAGCGGGGCGAGTCGATCCCGCCCGGGAACTTCGTCTTCTGCTCCGGCTCCCCGCCGCCGAGGGGCAGGAAGAAGAGCTGCGGCTCGCCCGAGCGCGTCGAGACGAACGCGAGCGTCTTCCCGTCGGGCGAGAAGAACGGGTGCTCGTCCCGCGCGGCGCCCGACGTGAGCGGGCGCGCGTTCGCGCCGTCCGTGTCGACGCGCCACAGCGCGACGGTCTTCTTCTTCGCGGCCCAGTCGTTCGTGCCGACGGAGTAGACGACCGTCTTTCCGTCGGAGGAGATCGCGGGCTCGCCGACGGACTTCGTGCGGTAGAGATCCTCGAGCGTAAAGGCGCGGCCGGTATCGGCCGCGGGGGCGGGAGGAGCGGCGGACAGGCAGAGGGCGAGCGGGAGGAGCAGGGACCGTTTCGGCATTCGCCGAGTCTATCGGTCCGCCGCCCCTCCCCGCACCCCTCAGCTCGTCAGGCCGTCGCGTTTCTTGAGGATCTCGTCGAGGAACCAGCGGTTCTTCTGGTGCACCTGGACGAGGCGCGTGTAGAGGTCGGCCGTCCCGATGTCGCCGGCGTCGGTTGCCGTCTCGGCGTCCTCGTGCATCTCCTCGATGACGACGTCCAGCGTCGCGCGGGCTTCCGCGAGCATCTTCTCCATCGAGAGCATCCCTTTCGACGCCTTCACAGTCGCCGCCGGCAGGTAGTCGACGGGGTCGCCGATCGGAGCGCCGCCGATCATGATCGCGCGCTCGGCGAACTCGTCGATCGTGTCGTACGTCTGCGTCGCCTGCTCGTCGAGGAGCAGGTGGATGTCGCGGAACAGCGGCCCGTAGCTGAGCCAGTGGTACTTCTTGTAGTTGAGGTACGCGACGAGCGCGTTCGCCTGCTGACGCTGGAGCGTCGCGACGACGGCCGCACCGCCGTGGTTCTTCTTCTTGTTCTTGTCTTTCTTGGCCATGGTTCGGCCCTCCGATCAAAGAAGATTAGATTGAATCTAATTAAGTGTCAACCCCTCCTGATCAGCCGGACCACGGCGACGAGGAGGATCGCCCCGATCAGGCGGACGATGAAGATCCCCACGAGGCCGGAGCTCCCCACGAGCCCGCCCAGGAGAAGGCCCCCGATGAAGCCGCCGACGAGGCCGAGAAGCAGGTCGACGAGGAGGCCGTAACCTCCGCCCTTCATGATCTGGCCCGTCGCCCATCCCGCCAGGACGCAGATCGCGAGCTGCACGATCAACCACATGACTTAATCCTCCCGGGAGAGATCCTATCCCCGGTTCCTGTTACATTCCCGCCCCCATGGCAGACCAGTACATCTTCACGATGCAGGACCTGCGGAAGGTGGTCCCGCCCCAGCGCGAGATCCTCCGCGG
>JBBQDQ010000015.1:0-33393 GCA_038319835.1 Thermoanaerobaculia bacterium
CTCGAAAAGCCACCTCCGAACTCGAGGATCGCGACGCGCTCGCCGCGTCCGCCCGACTCGACCGCGCCGGCCACGCCATACGCGGAGTGGATCTCCGCGGGCGTGTACCCGCCGCCCGGGCCGCGGGCCGTCGCCGGCCCCCGCCGCGCGACGCGCGAGCGCTTCGGCGCGAGGAGAGGCGGAAACCGCCTCGCCGCGGGCAGGTCGTTGAGGCCCGCGACGCCGCGGATGACGGCGGCAAGAGAGGCCGGGATCGTCGGGTCGCGCTCGATCCCGTAAGCCCGGCGCCGGCCCTCCGCGACCGCAGGCGGCGGCGCGAAGAGGCCGATCGGGGTGTCGAAGGCCTTCGCGACCGCCTCCGCGGTCCCGCTCGCCTGCACGGCGGTACGGGCGCCCGAGACGCCTTCGACGCGCAGGCCCGAGTCGCTGAGAAACGCGAAGACGGCATCGAGATCCTGGTAGCCCGGCGCGACGAGGTCACGCACCTGGTCCGGCGTGAAATGGCGGCCGTACGAGGCGCCCTTCGGGTCCGAAACGGCGTGCACCGCCTCCCGCAGGGCGCGCCCGTCCTTGGCGTGGAGAAGGACCGTGATCCTCACGGGACCGTCCGCCGGGCAGGGCCCGACTCGCCGGCAGAGCGTCAGGCGGCGCGACATGTGGCGGGCGAGCGTGAAGCGCTGCACGTCAGTTTCTCTCGACGTCCGAGAGCCGCTTCCAGATGAGCATCGCGTCCATGAGATGCCCGCCGACGACGACCGTCGGCGCGCTCACGATGAGCCGGTCCCCGGACCTCTTGAAGAACCGGACGAGATCGGTCCCGACCCAGTTCGGAAACAGCGCGTGCGTGACGTGATGGACGACGACGCCGTGCTCCGCGTCCTCGACATACGTGCCGCCGTACGCGATGTAGCCCTTCGCGGCGGCGATGATCTCCTCGGTCGTCCCGCTCAGAATGTCGCCCGAGCCGAAGCGCGGCCGGTCGACGCGCATGATCTGGAGCGACATGTGTCCCGTGGAGTCGTAGACGCACGACCCGGCTGCGTCGCGCCCCGACGGGTACACGACCTGTCCGTCCGAGCGAAACTCGAGGACGAGGAGTTGCCAGGCCCCGACCAGAGACGACGTGCTCATTTGGCCCGGGAATCGTACTCCGAGGGCCAGCGGACCGTCCGCAAAAGGGGTCCCGCCGGGGCGGTATGCTCCGTGCAAGGGACGTCTCGAGAGGGCCTCGGCGGCCCCGGAGGATCCGTGAACCCCATCCCCAGACTCGTTCTCGCCGGAGCGGCCGCACTCTGCCTCGCGGCTCCCGGCGCCGCCGACGTCGAAGCCGGCCCGAACGCCACGCGCCTCGGCAAGACCGTCATGCGCTGGAGGGACGAGACGATCCAGGTCGTGGTCGGTTACCGGCACGCCCAGTCCCACCTCGACCGGAAGTGGATCCTCCTCGACACATACCTCACCGCATGGAGCGGCAAGCCCGTCGAGGTGTGGCGGGAGGACATCTCGCTGCTGATGCCGGACGGCACGCGGCTCGCGCTCCCGACGCAGCGCCGCATGGCCGAGGGCATTCCGGACCTCAGGCGGATGCTCAACGAGGCGAAGGTCTCGCGCGACCCGCTCGGCGGCTACTTCCCGAGCGCCGTCCGCGAGGAGCGCCTCGGGTTCTTCGCGATCCCCGGCGAGAACATCGTCTTCGACAAGGTCACGGTGAACCACCAGACCCTCGCGTGGGGAGACCTCTACTTCGAGTCGCCGAAGGCCCGATGGGAGCCCGGGATCTACACGCTCGTCATCGAGAGCCGGGACGTGCACGTGCGGCTCCCGCTGACGCTGGGCGTCGAGGGTCCGCTCGAGCGCGTGAGGTAGTGGCCCCCGCAACGATGCACGGTGCCGGGGCCTTCACCGCGCGTCGCCGCGCGACGCGCCCCGGCCTCCTCATGGCGTGGGCTCGTCGTCTGACGCGTTCAGAAAGGATGAATCACCAGAGACGTTATCCACGACGGTGACGTAGGGGAAGATGGGTGCGCTCGCTGTCACGACGAGGTACGCGTCTGCCGTGACCGTGCCGCCGACGCCGAGAAGATCAAAGATGTTCGGCGAGAGTTGGTACGCCTCTCGGGCCGAGTACGACCGGGAGTAGATGCCCAATATTGTGCCGTCGCTCGCGTGTAGCGTGAAGGTCACGTCAGCGGGAACGGGCTGTGGGTTGTATGCGCCCGCGTTCGACCGGGATCCCGACGTGAGTCCGCCGCCAGAGGCCATACCGATGAAGACCGCGCGGGTCTTCGTCTCCGTGATGGGGAGGGCAGGGACTGTCGTTCCAAAGGCAGGGGCTGGTGGTAGCGGCGTGGACACGCGCGACTCGGCGCTGATCGGTCCGGTACTCGACGTCCACGAGATCTCAATCGCCCCGTTTGTGCTCGGTGCCGAGAAAGTCTGGCCGATGACGTCAGTGAGCATCGTCGACTGGCGTGGCGCAAGCGAGACGGCCCGTACGTTTCCGGGGCAAGAGAGGCCCGTCGCGCAACGGTATGTCAGGGTCGCGATCGAGTTCGTGGCGAAGGAGCGATTGAGAAGCCAGAGGTCCGTGTGGAAGAACGCCCCGTTTGCGCCTCCCTTCGAGGCCGCGGCCGGCACTGTCAGGGTGATATTTCCGGAGGCCGGCCCCGAAAGGACCAGTCGCCCGACCTGCGACGCGCTCGACTCAGTGAACCAGATGTTCCCGTCTGGCCCTAGACAAATAGCGGCGGGATTCGACCCGGGCGTTGGCACAGCGAACTCCGTAATGACACCGCTGGTCGTTACTCGTCCGAGCCTGTTGCCGTCGTACTCTGTGAACCACAGATTGCCGTCGGGCCCCGCAACGATGTCGAAGGGCGTGCTGTGCGGGGCCGGCAACGGAAAGGTCGTGACCACACCAGCGACCGACACTTTTCCCACGGTGTTATTCGTGGCGTCGGTGAACCACACATTTCCGTCCGGCCCGGGCGTGATCGAAGACGGTGCTATCCCCGGTGCTCCGACAGCGCTGATCACCCCTTGTAGTGTCACCTTCCCGAGCGGTGCCCACACAAACCACAGGCTCGAGTCCGCTCCAGGAATGATGGCGCCAGCGCTCTGCTGCGGCGTCAATGGATACTCCGTCAGTACGCCGCCGGGCGTTACCCTTCCGATGGCGATCCGCCATGGCGGCATACCCACGAAATTGTGTTGGAGCTCCGTGAACCAGAGATTGCCGTCAGGACCCGCAACGATGCCCTCGGCGAAGGTCCCATAGACGAGGGGAAACTGACCGGTGACGGAGCCGTCGACCGACATCCGCCGGATTAGCCCTCCCTCAGTGAACCATAAAGCGCCGTCAGGTCCGGGCGTAATGCCGCCGCGCAGAACGCCCGACGCTCGAACGAACTCTGCCACCTGCCCGTTCGGTGTAACCCGAAGAACGCTCGATCTCCCTGCGTCCAGAAGCCAGATGTTCCCGTCCGGCCCCGCGCACATCGAATGAGCATATTGATAGAAGTTCACTCCGGTAACGGGCGTCCCGCCCGGTAGCGAGAACTCGGAGATCACCTGGCTTGACGCTACTTCCGCAAACGCCTGTGTCAACCCTACGAGGACGACGCCCATCCACCTGCAATCCGTCGGTCGCCTTCTCCTCATGTCGCGCCTCCTGAGCTCGGTCGGATGGACGTCGCTCCGCTACCTCGTCCTAGTAGGTCACGTCGGTAAGGTAGATACTCCCGATCCCGGTATCGATTCCCACCCAAGCGGGAACGTATTCGTTGTAGGCAACCCCTCGAATGGTCGTCCCGTCCTGGTAGTCGCCGATAAAGTTTGGGCGGATCTGGTATGAGCCGGGGTTCGTCTGCAGGAATGCGAGTGCTTTGTTGACAGTCACCACCGTCCCGCTATACGTCCGGAACGCGCGCCATTCGCGGTACCATACGTTTCCCGAGCTGCCCTGTGTGCTGTAGTACGTAATCGACACGTTTCCCTGGTTGTCGCTATCAAGTGCGGGCATGAATTCGTTGACGCCTTGCGTCGCCGCAACCGCCACAGGCGCTGCCCACGAGTTACCGCTAAAGAACGAATAGTACGTGTCGGTCAACACCGGGTTTGTGGTGCCATAGCCCTCGCGCTGGTGCCACGTTACGCCGAGTACATTTGCGGCTGGGTTATACCGGATGGCCGGACTCGTATAGCAGCGAATACCGTTGCTAAGAAGGGGGTCGGCTGGCTCTGGCCCGACGAGGCTGCCGCCAGTCGGCGTGACCGAGATCGGGGCGCTCCAGGTGTTGCCGTTGTCCGTAGAGGTCACTGCGCTGAGGCAAATATTGCCGTAGTCCGCCCAGACCAAATAGAGGTTGTTATTCCTTGTATTGACGGCCAGCTGGGCTCCATTTCCGCTGCCCTGCCAAAGAATCGTCGGCGCACTAAACGTGACACCGGGCGTTTCATATCGCTCCCTTCTTGAAGTGAGGCTTACGACCGATGTCTCACGCGCTCGAAAACCTCAAAAAGCAAGCAGTAGCGCGAGGCGGGCACACCAAAAACTAGGCTCTGACCGTCGTGTGCGGTAGGGAGGCAGGTGCACTACTCGCCAGTAATTTGCTCAAAAGGCTTACACCGCGTGTGCATCACCGCCGAGCCGCGGCCCTCAGTCGTCGGTCTTCTCCCGCAGGCGCACGAAGGACGCGTTGACGGGCGCGGGCATCTCCGCCGCTTCTCCCCGGACGCTCTTCCAGATCGCCTCGTTGAGCGCGAGGTCGGGCGCCGCGTCCTCCCTCGAGAAGTCCCAGCCGTTGGACCGGGCCTGCATGGGCGCGCCGTCCGGGTTCATCTCGTAGAACGGGATCTTCGTTTCGCGGTGGACGAAGGGCGTGAGGTCCGGCGCGTCCGAGAACGCAGCCGTCATCGGCGTCGCGGACGCGTCGTGCTGCGACATCGGCGGCAGGCCCAGGATCAGCTCCATCGTCCGGAGCATCGAGACGGTCGAGTACATCGTCGAGTCGACGGCGCCCTTCCGGTGCGCGTAGGGCGAGATCACGAGGCCGACGGTCCGGTGGGCGTCGACGTGGTCGGAGCCGTTCTGCGCGTCGTCCTCGATCACGAAGATCGCGGTGTCCTTCCAGAACGGCGAATGCGAGATCGCCTCGACGAGGCGCCCCAGCGCGACGTCGTTCTCCGCGACCATCGCGCGGGGGGTCCGCTCGCCCTTTTTCGTCCCGGCCGTGTGGTCGTTCCCGAGGCGCACGATCGCGAGGCGCGGCATGTCCTTCGCCTTCACGAAGCCGCGGAACTCCTTGAGGAAGATGTCCACGCGCGCGTTGTCGAGGATCTCGAGGTCGAACCCGGGGTAGAAGGGGCAGGTGTTGCCCACGAGCGCGCCCTCCATCCCCTTCGAGAGACTCAGCTTTGACGGCTCCATCTCGGCCGCGACGCCGACGAACTCTCCGTAGTTGCGGAGCGACAGGCCGGCCTTCGCCGCCGCATCCCACAGGTAGCCGTTCGTCGGGAACGCGTTCGCGTCGTTTCCCTCGAAGAGGTAGTCGAAGCCCTTGCTCCCGTAGTCGGGCGGCCAGATCTTCTCGACGAAGTCCGTCGCGTACGCGCCCATCGACCAGTTGTGGCCGTCCGCCGACACCTCGGCGTCGCAGTAGAGGTTGTCGAGGAGGACGAACTCCTCGGCGAGCGCGTGTGCGTTCGGCGTCACGTCGCGCCCGAAGATCGCCAGGGCCGGGTCGCCGTTCCCCTGCGGGAGGTCGCCGAAGACCTGGTCGTACGTGCGGTTCTCGCGGACCACGTAAACGACGTGCCGGATCGGCGACGAGCCGCCCGGCGCTGCCGGGACGACCGCGGATCCCTTCGCGGATGTCCCCGCGCGTGCGGCCGGGCGGCGGTTCGCGTATGCGCGCGCGGTCAGGACCGCGAGCTCCTTCGCCGACGGCACACTCACTCGGGAGACGGAGCCCGGAATCGTGCGCGTCTTCTTCCAGGCCTTGTCGCCCTTCTTCGCAGGGTCGGGCCCGCCGACGGCGTTCGACCAGGACCATCCCCCCTTCGCGTTCGCGACCCAGAGCGTCTTCCCGTCCTTCGAGAGAGCGAGCGCTGCGGGATACCAGCCGCTCGGGATGAAGCCCTTCGTCCGGGCCGCGCGGACGTCGCCGCCCACGTCGACGACGGCGACGGCGTCGTCGTCGGCGTTCGCCACGAAGAGCGTCTTTCCGTCCGGCGAGAGCGCGAGGGCGTTGGGCGTGGATCCGTCCGGCAGCGCGTCCGCCGACGGCGTGCCGGGTCCGTCCGGCCCGAACGCGACGGAGATCTGCCGCACGACGCTCCGCGAGGTGAGGTCCAGAGCCGCCACGAGGTTCCGGTTCGACTGCGCGACGAAGAGCGTCCGACCGTCCCGCGAAAACAGCAGGTCGGACGGGTGATCGGCCGTCTTCACGGTGGCGACCACCGCCGCGGAGACCGCGTCGACGAGGGACACCGAAGCGTCACCCCAGTTCGAAATCGCGACGAGCGTTCCGTCCGGCGAGAGAACCGGGCGGTAGGGATGAACGCCGACGGAAGCGGACGCGGCCACCGTGCGCGAAGAAAGGTCGATCCGGACGAGGTCGTTCAGGAGGATCCGTGCGGCCCAGAGGCTCTTGCCGTCCGCGGACGCCGCGAGGCCGGAAGGCGTCGCGTCGAGCCTGGCTGGTTCGCCCTCCTTGCGGAGCACGAGAGGCTCTTCCACGAGAAAGCGGTCGTTCTCGAGCCGGTAGACGAGCACGTTCCGGCCTCCGGCGCCGGCGAGGTACACGTGCTTGCCGTCCGGCGAGATCGCGAGCCCGAGCCACGACTTCTTCACGGGTTCTTTCGCGAGCGTCTTCCCGGTCGCGGCGTCGAGGAGGTGGAGAGACTGGTCGTCGGCGCCCGTGCAGGCCGCGATGACGCGCGCTCCATCCGGAGTGAGGGCCAGCGCGAACGGGTAGGGAGAGACTTCCGTCTGCGTCCCTGTCGGCGTCAGGAGACGGCCGTTCGGCAGGAGCATCTCGCCCGTCGGGAGCTTCCCGGGGACGGAACGCTCCGCGGCGAGGGCGGACGGCGCAAGGGCGAGGACGAATGCGAAGACGAGAATGGATCGCAGAAAGGCGCGGCGCATGGACCGAGCGTACCGCGCCGCGGGCGGATCCCGCTCGCCGATCATCGCGGCGATGGGCGAGACGCACGGGCGGCGTGAACGTCCCCGTACTTGCCCTCTTGGCCGGAGTCGCCCTTCGGCTCGCACGTTCCGGCAGCGCGAGCGTCTCTTCGGCGGCGCTCTTTCTCGTCAGCGTCCGGTCCCGGCCCCTGTTCCGCTTCAAGGCGGCGCGGCTCATCCTCGCCGGCGGGCTCCTCGGAATCCTCTTCGGATGACCGCCTATAATTCTGATTCCCGCGCGAACGCTCCCGCCTCGCGCGCGCCTTCATCAAGGAGAGACGCTTGAGCGCCAACCCCTCGTACGACCTCGTCGTGATCGGCTCCGGCCCCGGCGGCTCCGTCGCCGCGAACCGCGCCGCCCAGCTCGGCCTGCAGACCGCGATCGTCGAGAAGGACGCGAAGGTGCCCGGCGTCGGCCTCGGCGGCACCTGCCTCCACCGGGGCTGCATCCCGACGAAGGCGATGCTGAAGTCTGCCTCGCTCTACGACGAGACGAAGAACCACGCGGCCGGATTCGGCGTCAGGACCTCCGGCGTCGAGCTCGACTACCCCGGCGTCGTGAAGTTCCGCGACAAGGTCGTCTTCAAGGGTGCCAAGGGCGTCGAGTACCTCATGAAGAAGAACAAGATCGACGTCCTGTCCGGTTTCGGACGCCTGCTCGCGCCGAACCGCGTCGCCGTCGCCGGCGAGGGCGGCGAGATCGTCCTCGACACGAAGAACCTCCTGATCGCCACGGGCTCCGTCCCGCGGGACCTGCCGCACCTCAAGGCGGACGGCGTGGCGGTCCTGAACTCCGACCACATCCTGAAGTCCACCTCGATTCCGAAGTCGCTCCTCGTGATCGGCTCCGGCGCCGTGGGCTCGGAGTTCGCTTCGTGCTTCTCGCGCTACGGCACGAAGACCGTCCTCGTCGAGGTCCTCCCCCGCATCCTTCCGGTCGAGGACGAGGAGGTCTCGAAGGAGGTCGAACGGTCGTTCAAGAAGAGGGGCATCGAGGTCCACACGAAAACCGGCGTCGAATCGGTGACGCCGAACGGCGACGGCTCCGTCACCGTCACGGCCAAGGGGCCGGACGGCGGACCGATCTCGTGGTCCGTCGAGAAGGTGCTCCTGGCGGTCGGGCGCAAGCCGGTCACCGAAGGCCTCGGCCTCGAGGCACTCGGCGTCGCCGTCGAGCGCGGTTACGTGAAGGTCGACCGCAACCAGCGCACGAACGTCCCGGGCGTCTGGGCGATCGGCGACGTGACCCCGACGATCTGGCTCGCACACGTCGCATCGGCCGAGGGCATCGTGGCTGCCGAGACGATGGCAGGCCACCCGTCGGTTCCGGTGAACCGCGATCAGGTTCCCGGTTGCACGTACTGCGACCCCGAGGTCGCCTCGATCGGGCTCACGGAAGCGAGGGCGAAGGAGCGCGGCTACACGGTCAAGACGGGCAAGTTCAACTTCTCGGTTCTCGCGAAGGCCGCGATGGAGCCCTCGCCGGAAGGATTCGTCAAGATCGTCTCCGACGCGAAGTACGACGAGATCCTCGGCGTCCACATCGTCGGCCCGCACGCGACGGAGCTCATCGCCGAGGGCGGCGCGATGCTGCGCCTCGAGGCGACGACCGAGGAGATGATCCGCACGATCCACGCGCATCCGACGCTTTCGGAGGCGCTCCACGAAGCGGCGGAGGCCGTCCACGGCCACAACATCCACGGCTAGACGCGTCGCCGGGGTCGCGTTCGCGCTCGTCGGCGTCGCTGCCGCCACGGTGGCGGGCCTCGCGGCGGGAGCGAACGCCACCACCGCGGGCTTCGTCTACCTCGTCGCCGTCCTCCTCGCGGCCGCCCGGCTCGGGTTCGCGGCGGCGGTCGCGGCCTCGCTCGCCGCGACGGCCTGCTTCAACCGATTCTTTCTGCCTCCCGTCGGCGCCTGGACGATCTCGGACCCGGCGAACTGGGTCGCCCTCGCGGTCTTCCTCCTCGCGTCCGTGCTCGTGAGCCGGCTCGTCGCGAACGAGCAGCGCCGCGCTCAGGAGGCCGAGGCGCGGCGCACCGAGATGGAGGCGCTCTACGAGCTCTCCGTCGATCTCTTCGCGGCGACGAACCGCGTCGGAGCGCTCGGCGAGGCCGCCGGCCGCGCTCTCAGGTCCATCGGGGCCCGCGGAGGGGCGCTCCTCATCACCGCCGACGGTGCTTCGAGCGAAAGCGAGGTCATCGCCGCGACCGGCGACCACCGCCTGGACCGCTCGGACCCGCTGCTCGAGACCGTCATTCGCAGCGGCGAGGCGGCCGAGGTGCCGGCCGCCGACGGCGCCCGGGACGCATATCTCCCGCTCGCCCTGGGAGGCCGGCCGATCGGAGTCCTCCTCGTGCGCGGAACACGCGCCGACCGCCACGCCCTCGCGTCGGTCGGCCGCCTCGTCGCCCTCGCGGTCGAGCGCGAGAAGTTCCTGGAGGAGCGCGCACATCTCGAGGCGCTGCGCGAGAGCGACGCGCTCAAGACGTCCCTGCTGAGGGCCGTGTCCCACGATCTCCGGACGCCGATCACGGCGCTTCGGCTGGGACTCGAACGGCTGCGCCGGTCCGCCGCCGACACGACCGACGTCGACGCGGTGTCCGCTGAGACCGAGCGGCTCTCGCGCCGGATCGACAACCTTCTCGCGATGGCGCGGCTCGACGCGGGAACGTACGTTCCTCGCCCCGAGCCCTCTCCGGCCGCGGACCTCTTCCGCGCGACGCTCGAGGCCTTACCCCTCGTCCTCGCGGGCCGCCCGGTGCAGGTGAGCGTCGCGCCGGACGCGCCGGACGCGTTCGCCGATCCCGCTCTCGCCGTCGAGATCCTCGCGAACCTCCTCGAGAATGCCGCGCGAGCCGGCCCGGCGGCGCTCGAGCTCGCCGCCGAGGCGCACCCTTCGGATCCGGCCCGCGTGCGCCTCGAAGTTCGCGACCGTGGGGCGGGCGTGTCCGCGGACGTGAAGCGGGCCGCGTCGACGGGCGGCTCCCCCGCGGAGGCCGGCCGCGGCGGGCTCGGCCTCGTGATCTGCGCATCCCTCGCGCGCGCGATGGGCGGCTCGATCACGCTTCTCGACCGGTCCGGCGGCGGAACGATCGCGCGGCTCGACCTGCCCGCCGCCGCGGAGGTGACCGCATGACCCATCCTCTCGGCACGATTCTGGTCGTCGACGACGATCCCTCCATACGGCGGGGCCTCGCCGCGGAGCTGGCGGCGGCCGGTTACGAGACGATCGAAGCTGCCGACGGCGAGGAAGGCGTGCGGCTCGCGGCGGAGCGCGAGCCCGACCTCGTCCTGACGGACCTCGCGATGCCCGTCGCGGACGGGTTTCACCTCATCGCGCGCGTTCGGGGGACCGGAAAGACGCCGATCGTCGTCCTCTCCGTCCGCGGCGGCGACGCCGACAAGATTCGCGCGCTCGACCTCGGCGCGGACGACTACGTCGTCAAGCCGTTCTCGATCCCCGAGCTCCTCGCCCGCGTGAGGGCGCAGCTGCGCCGCCACGCGGACGACGCCGCGTCGGCCGTCCTCGAGTTCCCAGGCCTCTCGCTCGACCGCGAGAGGCGCCGCGTCGTCGTCGAGGGCCGCGAGATCCGTCTCACTCCGACCGAGCTCGCGATCCTCGAGCTCCTCGCCTCGCACGCGGGCAGACCCGTGACGATCCGCCAGATCATCGGGCGCGTGTGGCACGGCGCGCCGGGCACGACGCCCGACGCCGTCCGCGTGCACGTGGGCTCGCTGCGCAAGAAGGTCGAGCCCGACCCGGCACGGCCCCGCTACATCGTCACGGAGCCGTGGGTCGGGTACCGCTTCGTCGCCGAGCCGCTTTAGGACCTCTTTAGGTCTTTCTCCGGACTTCTTTCGACCCGCCGGGCCAGATTCCCGGTGTGGGAAAGACGCCCGTGGCGGTCTCGGTGGTCTGCCTCTGCGTGCTCTTTGTTCCATTCAGCGCGCTCCCGTCTCTCGCCCAGAGCGTGCAGCTCCACGGCTTCGTCGACGTCTACGCGGGATGGAACGCGAACCAGCCGTCCGACCGGGACAACTTCGAACCGGGAACGGGCACGACCGCGCAGAAAGCAAACCAGTTCAGCATCAACCTCGCGGCGCTCGACGTATCGCTCGATCCGAAGCCGGTGGGGTTTCACGTCGTCGCCGTCGCCGGCACGGGAACCGACGTCGTCCACGCCGCCGAGGCGCATCCGAACGACGTGCGCAACGTCTATCAGGCCTCCGTCTCGTACAAGCTCGACGCCGGCCGCGGCATCCTCTTCGAGCTCGGCATCCAGCCCAGCCACATCGGGTACGAGGTCTTCTTCTCGAAGGACAACCCGAACTACACGCGCGGCTGGATGGGCGAGTTCTCGCCCTACTACCAAACGGGTCTCAAGGTCGCGACGAGCTTCGACGACCATTGGTCGGGCCAGCTCTGGCTCCTGAACGGCTGGCAGAACATCGAGGACAACAACAACGCCAAGGGCTTCGGAACGCAGGTCGCTTACGCGACGGACAGCGTGGGCCTGACCCTGAACACGCTCTTCGGTCCCGAGCTGCCGGACGACACGTCCCATTGGCGCTCTTTCGTCGACTTCGTCGGAACGTTAAAGATTTCTGAGAAGGTGAACGTGGCCGCGAGCCTGGATCTCGGCGAGCAGCGGCGCCCCGGCCTCCCCCCTGCGAGATGGCAGGGAGCGAGCCTCTGGCTCCGAACCCTTCTAAGCAATTCTTCCTCTTCCTCTCCCTCTTCTCTCACCTCTTCACCCGTTTCCGCTCTCGCGGCGCGCGTCGAGTACTTCCACGATCCCGACAACGGGATCACGGGCCTCGCCCAGACCCTTTGGGAGGGAACGCTCACGTTCGAATATCGCCCGCATCCGCAGCTGATTCTCAAGCTCGAGGGCCGGTACGACCATTCCACCGCCGACTCGTTCGGCGGCCCCGACGGCCCATTGACGAAGCGCGACGAGCTCCTGTTCGTCTTGGGCGCCGTCGCCACGTTTTAGGAGACACGACACCATGCTCGACGCCCTCTTCCTCCTCCTCACTGCCGGCCTCCTCGCGCTGTCGCTCTGGTACGTCAGGCGCTGCGACGAGATCTGAGGAACTCGCCATGACCTTCGAAGCAACTCTCGGCCTCGTTCTCGCCGTCGCCGCTCTCGGCTATCTCCTCTACGCGCTGCTGAAGCCCGAGAAACTGTGAAGACACCATGCTCGACGTCTTTCTGAAAACCGGCATCTACTTCCTCATCGTCCTCGCGCTCGTCAAGCCGCTCGGGATCTACATGAAAAAGGTCTTCTCGAAGGAGAAGACGTTCCTGGATCCCGTCCTCGCGCTTCTCGAGCGGCTTCTCTATCGCCTCGGCGGCGTGAACGCCTCGAAGGACCAGGGCTTCGTCGCGTACGCGGGCTCGATGATGATCTTCAACGTCGTCAGCCTCGTCGTCCTCTACGCGATGGAGCGCCTGCAGCATCTCCTGCCGCTGAACCCGGACAAGATGCCGGCCGTCCCGGCCGCTCTCGCCTGGAACACCGCGGTCTCCTTCACGACGAACACGAACTGGCAGGCCTACTCCGGCGAATCGACGATGTCGCTCTTCACGCAGATGGCAGGCCTCGCCGTCCACAACTTCGCCTCGGCGGCCACGGGGATCGCGATCGCGATCGCCTTCGTGAGGGGCGTCGCGCGGACGGAGTCGAAGGGGATCGGCAACTTCTGGTCCGACCTCGTGCGCGCCACGCTGTGGGTGCTCCTGCCGATCAGCCTCGCCGGCGCGATCGTCCTCATGTCGCAGGGCGTCATCCAGAATTTCAAGGCGTCCGAGACGGTCACGACACTCGAAGGCGCCGTTCAGAAGATCCCGCAGGGTCCGATCGCGTCGCAGGAGGCCATCAAGGAGCTCGGGACGAACGGCGGCGGCTTCGTCAACGCGAACTCCGCGCACCCCTACGAGAACCCGACGCCCTTCACGAACCTCTTCGAAATGGTCCTGATCTTCGCCGTCGGCGCCGGTCTGACCTACACGCTCGGCTCGATGACCGGGAAGACGCGCCACGGCTGGGCCGTCTTCTGGTCGATGGCGATCCTCTTCCTCGCCGGGGCGCTGATGGCGGGCTTTTACGAGGTGAGAGGCAACCCGATCCACCACGGCCTCGGCGTCGCGCATGCCATGGGCAACATGGAAGGGAAAGAAGTCCGTTTCGGGCCGGTCGACTCGGCCCTCTTCGCGACGATCACGACGGCCGCCTCGTGCGGCGCCGTCAACTCGATGCACGACTCCTTCACGCCGCTCGGAGGCCTCGTCCCGCTCCTGAACATCCAGCTCGGCGAGGTCATCTTCGGCGGCGTCGGCGCCGGGCTCTACGGGATGCTCCTTTTCGTCGTCCTCGCCGTCTTCATCGCGGGTCTCATGGTCGGACGAACGCCCGAGTACCTGGGCAAGAAGATCGAGGCCCACGAGGTCAAGCTCGCGATGCTCTCGGTCCTCATCCTGACGTTCTCGATCCTCGTAGGGACCGCTCTCGGGGTGACCTCGAAGACAGGCCTCGCGAGCCTGGCCAACCAGGGGCCGCACGGCCTTTCCGAGATCCTCTACGCCTTCACGAGCGCGACCGGGAACAACGGAAGCGCGTTCGCCGGCCTGAACGCGAACACGGACTTCTACAACGTGGCCCTCGGCATCGCGATGTTCTTCGGGCGCTTCCTCATGATCATCCCGCTCCTGGGGATCGCCGGCTCACTCGCGGCGAAGAAGAAGGTCGCGGAGTCGATCGGGACGTTCCCGGTGGACGGCCCCGTCTTCGTCGTCCTCCTCATCGGCGTGATCCTGATCGTCGGCGCCCTGACGTTCTTCCCCGCACTCGCCCTGGGACCCATCGTGGAGCACTTCCTGATGGGTGCCGGAAAGCTCTTCTGAGGAGACCATGAGTCCGACGAAATCCTCTTCCCTGCTCGACCGGGAGATCCTGACGCGCGCCACCCGCGACGCCTTCGCGAAGCTCGCGCCGGCGAAAATGATCAAGAACCCGGTCATGTTCATCGTGGAGGTCGGCGCCGTCGCGACGACGCTCTTCCTGCTTCCGGGGCTCGCCCCGAAAGGGCTCTTCTTCTTCCAGCTCCAGATCGTCCTCTGGCTGTGGGCGACCGTCCTCTTCGCGAATTTCGCCGAGGCCGTCGCCGAGGGCCGCGGGAAGGCGCAGGCGGACGCGTTGCGGCGGACCAGGACGGACACGGTGGCGCGCCGGATCACGGGAACGGGAAGTTCCCAGGTCGAGGAGGCGATCGCCTCGACGCTCCTCCGCAAAGGAGACCGGATCGTCGTGGAGACGGGCGGGACGATCCCCGGCGACGGAACGGTCGTCGAGGGAATCGCCTCGGTGAACGAGTCGGCGATCACGGGCGAGTCCGCCCCGGTCATCCGGGAGGCGGGCGGCGATCGCTCGGCGGTCACGGGCGGCACGACCGTCCTGTCCGACCGGATCGTCGTCGAGATCACGTCCGAGCCCGGCCAGACGTTCCTCGACCGCATGATCCGCCTCGTCGAGGGCGCCGAGCGCCAGAAGACCCCGAACGAGATCGCGCTCGACATTCTGCTCGCGGGCCTCACGATCGTCTTTCTCTTTGCGACGGTGACGCTGCGCCCGTTCGCCATCTACTCCGGCGGCAACGTGTCCGTGACGGTTCTCATCGCGCTCCTCGTGTGCCTCATCCCGACGACGATCGGCGGCCTTCTCTCCGCGATCGGGATCGCCGGCATGGACCGCGTCCTCAAGCACAACATCCTCGCAATGTCGGGGCGCGCCGTGGAGGCGGCCGGCGACGTCAACGTCCTTCTTCTCGACAAGACGGGGACGATCACGCTCGGCAACCGCGAGGCCGTGCGCTTCGTCCCGGCGCCCGGCGTCCCGGAGACCGAGCTCGCCGAGCTCGCCCAGCTCTCCTCCCTTGCCGACGAGACGCCGGAGGGGCGTTCGATCGTCGTCCTCGCCAAGGAGAAATACGGCCTCCGGGGCCGCGCCCTGCGCGAGCTCAGCGCGAAATTCGTGCCCTTCACGGCGAAGACCCGCATGTCGGGCCTCGACTTCGAGACCGGTCGACAGGTGCGCAAAGGCGCGACGGACATGGTCGACGCTTTCGTCCGGGGCCTGGGCGGCTCCTTTCCGGAGCAAGTCCGGCACGACGTCTCCGCGATCGCCGCGGAGGGCGGCACGCCCCTCGTCGTCGCCGACGGCGGACGGGTGATGGGAACGATCTACCTGAAGGACGTCGTGAAGGGAGGCATGAAGGAGCGCTTCGACCGCCTCCGCGCGATGGGCATCCGCACCGTCATGATCACGGGCGACAACCCCCTGACGGCCGCGACGATCGCCCGCGAGGCGGGCGTGGACGACTTCCTCGCCGAGGCGACGCCCGAGGACAAGCTCGCGCTCATTCGCGCCGAGCAGGCGAAGGGCAACCTCGTCGCGATGACGGGGGACGGCACGAACGACGCGCCCGCGCTCGCCCAGGCCGACGTCGGGATGGCGATGAACACGGGGACCCAGGCCGCCAAGGAAGCCGGGAACATGGTGGACCTGGACTCGAACCCGACGAAGCTCATCGAGGTCGTCGAGATCGGCAAGCAGCTCCTCATGACGCGCGGCGCCCTCACGACCTTCTCGATCGCGAACGACGTCGCGAAGTACTTCGCGATCATCCCGGCGCTCTTCCTGGCGACGTATCCGCAGCTCCAGGCGCTGAACGTCATGCGTCTCGCGACGCCCCAGAGCGCCATCCTCTCGGCCGTGATCTTCAACGCGCTCATCATCGTCGCGCTCATTCCGCTCGCTCTTCGAGGGGTCTCATACCGGCCCCTCGGCGCCGGACGGATCCTGAGGCGCAACCTGATGCTCTACGGCGTCGGGGGCGTCCTCGTCCCGTTCATCGGAATCAAGGCGATCGACCTCCTGCTCGTCGCCTTCCATTTCGTCTGAGGTCTTCGATGAAAGAAAACGTGCTCGGCTCCCTGCGGCTCTTCCTCGCGCTTACGCTGCTCCTCGGACTCGTCTATCCGGCCGTCGTCTGGGCCGTGGGACAGGTTGCGTTTCGGCAAGCGGCCAACGGGGGATTTCTTAGAAAGGTGGAGGCGGACGGCCGTTCTCGCGTGGTCGGTTCGGCGCTGATCGGCCAGTCTTTCACCTCTAAGAAATTCTTCCACTCCCGTCCATCCGCGGCAGGCAATTCCGGATACGACGCTACGGCGTCGGGAGGCACGAACCTCGGTCCCACCTCGAAGAAACTGGCCGATTCGGTCCGCGAGCGGGTCGCGGCGCTGCGCGCCGAGGAGCCGGCCCTCGCCGGCTCGGCCGTTCCCGTCCCTGCCGACGCTGTGATGTCGTCGGGGTCGGGGCTCGACCCGCACATCTCGCCGGCGTACGCCCGATCGCAGATCCCGCGCGTGTCCCGCGAGACCCGGATTCCCGCCGCCGACCTCGAAGCGCTCGTCACCGCGAGGACCGAAGGGCGGTTCCTGGGACTCTTCGGAGAGCCGCGCGTGAACGTCCTCCTCCTGAACCTCGATCTCCTCGGTCTCGGAGCGGCTCCATAATCCCGCCGTGAAACGAGACCGCGATACACGCCCGGATCCCGAGTCTTTCCTGAGGCTCGCGAACCGGGATCCGAAGCGCGGCCACCTCAAGGTCTACATCGGCCAGGCGGCCGGCGTCGGCAAGACGTACAAGATGCTCGACGACGCGCACGCCATGAAGCGGCGCGGCGTCGACATCGTCGTGGCGCTCGTCGAGACGCACGGTCGCAGCGAGACCGCGGCCCGGATCGGCGACCTGGAGGTCGTCCCGCGGAGGGTCGTCCCGTACAAGGGGGCCGTCCTCGAGGAGATGGACCTCGACGCCGTCCTCGCCCGCAGGCCGGAGGTCGCCCTCGTCGACGAGCTCGCGCACACGAACGCACCGGGCTCGAAGAACGAGAAGCGGTGGCAGGACGTCCTCGACCTCCTCGCGGCGGGGATCTCGGTCATGACGGCGGTGAACGTCCAGCACCTCGAGGGCGTGCAGGACGTCGTGAAGTCCGCCACGGGACTCGAGGTGAAAGAGCGCGTCCCGGACCGCGTGATCCGCGAGGCGGACGCCGTCGTGAACGTCGACCTCCCAGGGCCCGAGCTGAGGGACCGGCTCAAACAGGGAAAGATCTACCCACCCGCCCAGGCCGCGCAGGCTCTCGAGAACTTCTTCCGCGAGGAAAACCTCCGGGCCCTGCGTGAGCTCGCCCTGCGCGAGACCGCCGAAAACGTCGACCACGGCCCGACGGACGCCGCGGGTTCGACTGCGACGCCGGGGACGGCCGCGACGGCCCCGTCGCCCGCCCGAGTCGCCGTCGCGCTGCCTCTCGACCCTCTCGTCGCGCGCGCCCTGATCCGCCGCGGCTCGCGCATGGCCGGCCGCATGAATACGCGGTGGTACGCCCTCTACGTGCGGCGGACGCGGGACCGTCCCGAGAACCTTTCCGCGAAGGAGCACCGAGAGCTCACGGAGAATATTCAGCTCGCGATCTCCCTCGGGGCCACGATCGTCTACCGCGAGTCCGAGGACGTCGCGAAGGCCCTGCTCGACTTCGCGCACGAGGAGAGCGTCGGCGTCCTCGTCGTGGGACGTCCGTCCCGCAGGGGACTCGCAGGGCGGCTGTCCCCCGGAATCGTCTCGCGCGTTCTCGAGGGCGCGCGGGGAATCGACGTCCTCGTCGCGGACCTCGATCGCGAAACCCTCGCGTGACGCCTCCCCTCCCCGTCCGAGGAGGCGACCGCCCTAGACGACCGCCCGCACCGGGAGGACGATCGCCGGCACGCCGTCCTTCTGCAGCCGCCGCTGGATCGCCATCGCGGTCTCGTTGTGGAGGAAGCGCTGGTACCACTCTTCCTTGCGGAAGACGAGCTTGCCGCTGAAGACCATCGAGCGCGGGAATTCCTTCGCGGCGTCGCGGCACAGCTCCACGACCTTCTCGACGGCCTCCGTCCCCGTCGCGAGACGCGCGGCGGCGTTCCAGCCGTGGGCGCGGCACCACGTGACGTACTTCGCGAGGTTCTCGCGCGCATCCTCCTCCAGCCTCGCGAGCTCGTCGCTGCCCTTGAAGTTGCCCGAGTCGACGACGGCGGCCGAGACGAAGAGGAAGTTCTTGTAGTACTTCGGGAAGAGCGAGTGGATGCTCAGGACCTGGTGGAGGCCGTAGCCGGAGAAGCGGTCCACGGTGAGAATCGCGGTCGGAAGCGTGCGGTCGAGGGATGGTGCGGGAGCCGACGGCGCCACCGGGCCCGGCAGCGGAATGAGAATGTCGTCGAGCCTCTTGAGGTCCGCCGAGACGTTCCGGTAGTGCTGTCGCACGAGGAAGCACAGCGCCACGGTCGCGCTCGTTACGACGGTCGTCATCCAGCCGCCTTCGGCGAACTTCTCGTACAGCGTAATCGCGAGGATCGTCGAGCAGAGAACGAGGCCGGTCCCGTGAATCGCGAGGAGGCCCTTCCAGTTTGGCTCCTTCGCGCGGTCCACGATCCAGTGGCGGGACATCCCGAGCTCCGTGAGCGTGAACGTCAGGAAGACGTTGATCGAGTACATGACGACGAGCGTCGAGATGACCCCGCGGGTGTAGACGAGAGCCGCGGCGGCCGCGATCCCCATCACGACAACGCCGTTCTGCGTCACGAGGCGGTCGGAGAGCTGCGCGAAACGGTGAGGCATCCACGAGTCGACCGCCATGTTGCCGAGGACGCGGGGCCCGTCGAGGAAGCCCGTCTGCGCGGCGACGAAAAGGAGCGCCGCCTCCGAGACGAGGAGCACGACGACGAACCCGCTGCCGGCCGCGACGCCCCCCGGCCGGAACGCGCCGAAGAGCGTGTCGAAGAGGACGAAGTTCATCGTCTTGCCAGCTTGCGGTCGCGCGCCGACGAGGAGATAGCCGAAAAGAATCCCGCCAGCCGTGAAGGCGAGGGACGCGGCCATGAGGAGCATCGTCTTCTTGCCCGTCTTCACGCGCGGCTCACGGAGCATCGTGACGCCGTTCGAGACCGCCTCGATCCCCGTGTACGTGCCGCCGCCCATCGAGTAGGCGCGGAGGAGGACGAACGCGAGCGGCCAGAAGCCGATCGTCGACCGGGTCGCGTGCCAGTCGTGCGCTGCGCCGGTGAAGACGGCCGGGAGCCCGCCGAGGTGGATCGCGAACGTGTAAAGGATCGTGAACGCGTGCGTCCCGATGAAGACGAGGAAGATCGGCGCGAGGATCGTGACGGACTCCTTCACGCCCCGGAGGTTCAGGACGACGAGGAGCCCGAGGACGACGAGCTCCGCGGGCAGCTTGTACGGGGAGAGGCGCGGCGGAAGGAAGTTCCAGACCTGGTCGCACCCGGACGCGATCGAGACGGAGATCGTGAGGACGTAGTCGACGAGGAGCGCGCAGCCCGAGACGACTCCGGCCTTCTCTCCGAGGAGCTTCGTCGCGACGAGGTATCCCCCGCCGCCTCCGGGGAAGTGCTGGATGAGGTTCGAATACGCGAAGGAGATGACCCCGATCGTCACGGCCGTCATCGCGACGAGGACGATCGCGAGGGACCGGTGCTCGCCGAGCGCCCGGAACGCCTCGTCCGGGCCGTAGGCCGACGACGACAGCCCGTCGGCCCCGAGGCCGACCCACGCGAGAAACGCCACGAGCGAGACGCGGTGAAAGACGTGGGGGTCCTTCACGTCGCGCGGCTTGCCGAGGATGACCTGGGAGAACTTGCTGGACATCGAGCGGCGAACCAGCCGGAGATTCTAGCCCGGTGGCGGCAGGGCGCCTTCCTTTAGAACTTCTTTAGGTCTTTCTCCGGACTTCCTTCGAGAGGAGCGTGCAAGTTCACTTCCATGAGAGAGATCCCGCAGGCGTCGCACCTGAGGTCCGCCGCTGTTTCCGTGGGACTCCTGTGCGCGTCGCTCGCGTCGCTGGCCGGCGGAGGCCTGCTCGCCGTCCAGTACCACGGAGTCCTGCGAGCGGTCCTCGGCGGAGGCGGATTCGCTGGCTACGTGGTCCTCTTCGCGCGGGCGCTGGACAGGCTCGGCTTCCCTCGCTCCGGCGCTTCATAATCGGCGCGTGAGCGACGTGCGCCGCCGTGGGGTCCGGACGCCTGCGGCCGTGCTCAAGCCGCGGTTGCGCCTCGTCCATGGCGCGACGATCGTCCTCGGACCGGGGAAGGCCGACCTCCTCGAGGCCGTACGCGACTCGGGAAGCCTTCGGAAAGCGGCGACGGATCTCGGGATGTCCTACATGCGCGCCTGGTCGCTCGTGAAGACGATGAACGCCGCCTTCCGAGAGCCGCTCGTCGTCCTCGCGCGCGGAGGCGCGCGCCACGGCGGAGCCGCGCTGACGCCGGCTGGAGCGAAAGTGCTCGCACTCTATCGAACGATGGAGATGAGGTGCATCAAGGCCGTCTCCGCTCAAGCTGCGGCGCTGAGGGGACTTCTCAGGAAGTAGGGGGCACGGGGAAGCCGTACCGCAGCGTTTCGGAGTCGTCGTGCGACGTGAAGTTGCCCGGCTGCCCGGGTCCGTTATATTCTAAGAAATATAATGCGTGCTCTCGGCACCGTCGCTCCCGTGGTTCGCTCCGTTTTCGCCCTCGCGCTCCTCCTCTGCGCCCGGAGAGCGCCTGCGGCCGACGTCAGCGTCGCCGCCGCCGCCGACCTGAAGTTCGCCCTCGACACCGCCCTCGGCGACTTCAGGAAGGTGCGGCCGGACGTCGACGTGAAGGTCACGTACGGCTCGTCCGGCAATTTCTTTTCGCAGCTCTCGAACGGCGCCCCGTTCGACGTCTTTCTCTCTGCGGACGCCGAGTACCCGAGGAAGCTCGAGGAGGCGGGCCTCGTGCTCGAGGGCACCCGGTTCCTCTATGCGGTCGGGCGGATCGTCCTCTTCGTGCCCCTCGCGTCCCCGCTCGAAATCGAGAAGGCCGGGATCAGGGCGCTCGTCGACCCGCGCGTTCGGCACGTCGCGATCGCGAACCCGCGCCATGCGCCCTACGGCAGGGCGGCGGAAGCCGCCATGCGTTCCCTCGGCTTCTACGACGCCGTCAAGGAGAAGCTGGTTCTTGGCGAAAACGTCGCCCAGACCGCGCAGTTCGTCGAAACCGGCAGCGCCGACGCGGGGATCATCGCCCTCGGACTCGCTCTCGCGCCCGAGTTGCAGAAGACGGGCCGGTATGTCGAACTTCCCCTCTCGTCCTATCCCAGGATCGAGCAGGGCGGCGCGATCCTCAAGTCTACGAAGGAACCGGACGCCGCCCGCGCGCTGAGGGCGTTCCTCGTCGGACCGAAGGGACGCGAAACGCTGAAGCGCTTCGGCTTCTTCCTCCCGGACGCCTGATGGACTGGCAGGCGATCGGGCTCAGCGCGAGGCTCTCTCTCCTCACGTCGGCCGTGCTGCTCGTGATCGGCCTGCCCGTGGCGTACTGGCTGACGTTCTCGAAACGCCGATGGAAGTTCCTCGTCGAGGCCGTCGTTGCACTTCCCCTCGTTCTCCCGCCGACCGTGCTCGGCTTCTACCTTCTCCTCGCGATGGGTCCCCGCAGCCCGTTCGGAGCGGGATGGGAGAGGGTGACGGGCAAGCTCCTTCCCTTCTCGTTCGAAGGACTCCTGATCGCGTCGATCCTCTACAGCATGCCCTTCGCCAGCCAGCCGTTCGCGTCGGCCTTCGCCCGCGTGGACAGGCGACTCATCGAGGCTTCCTGGACGATGGGTGTCTCGCGCCGCCGCACGTTCCTCCGGTTGATCGTTCCGCTCTCGATGCCCGGGATCGTGACCGTCCTCGTCCTGAGCTTCGCGCACA
Organism: Thermoanaerobaculia bacterium; assembly: GCA_038319835.1. Classification (GTDB taxonomy): domain Bacteria; phylum Acidobacteriota; class Thermoanaerobaculia; order UBA5066; family UBA5066; genus Fen-183. Next base: position 22,020 of record JBBQDQ010000015.1, read on the forward strand.
CGCTCGGCGAATTCGGCGTCGTCCTCATGGTGGGCGGCAACCGGCCCGGCATCACACGCACCGTTTCGATCTCGATCTACGACGACGTGCAGGCGCTGAGCTACGCATCGGCGGCGCGCACGTCCTTGTTCCTCCTCGCCGTTTCCTTCGTGGTTCTTGCCGTGACCTACGGCCTTCGTCGAAGCGTCTGGGCTGCATGGCCGATGGACTGACCGTCCGCATCCGGAAGAGCTTCCGGGGCGGCCCCGCCTTCGACTTTGCGCTGGACCTCCCGCCGGCCGGCGGGCTCGTCACCGTGCTCTTCGGGCCCTCGGGCGCGGGCAAGACGACGCTGCTGCGCTGCGTCGCGGGACTCGAACGACCCGACGAGGGTCTCGTCGCCCTCGGCGACACTGCTTGGTTCGACTCCGCCCGCGGTGTGGACCTGCCGCCGCAGGACCGCCGCCTCGGCTTCCTCTTTCAGGAGTACGCGCTGTTCCCGCATCTCACCGTCGCCGGAAACGTCACGTACGGCCTGGCAAGGTCCGCCGTAGCGGAACGCGAACACCGCCTGAAAACGCTCCTCTCTCTCTTCTCGCTCGACGGGCTCGGAGCGCGCTTTCCCGCTCAACTTTCCGGAGGCCAGCGCCAGCGCGTGGCGCTCGCTCGAGCTCTGGCCGGGCAGCCGCGGCTTCTCCTCCTCGACGAGCCTCTCTCGGCCCTCGACGAGCCGCTCCGAATCCCCCTCCGCGAGGAGCTTCGCGAGAACCTCGTTTCGTCCGGCGTCCCCTCCCTCGTCGTGACCCACGATCGTGCCGACGCGCTGGCGCTCGGGGACCGCATGGCGACGGTCGTCGACGGGAGCATCCGGAGCGTCGGGAGCGTGCGCGAGACCCTCGGCGAGTCGGCCGGCGACGCCCGCTGCGGCGCGCGCCCCTCCTTGTAGAGCACGTGCATCAGTTGACGGCGCACGGCTCGTGCGGCATTCTCACGCGACTGAGACACAGTCTCAGTTCTGGACGACCCCGAGGAGCCGATGGAAACCGTCGCCCGACATCTCGCCGTGATGGGAACCGCGTTCGCGCTGGCGGTATCGGCGCCCGAGCGCGGCCGGGCGGTGGACGCGAGCGAGGCGGCGGTCCGCGCCGTCGAGGCGGCCGAGCGGCTACTGTCGACCTGGAGGGACGACTCGCCCCTCGCCCGGCTGAACGCATCGGCCGCCGGCCTGCCGCACGAAGTCCCGGCGGAGCTCTTCTCGCTGCTGAGAAGAGTCTTCGAGTGGAACCTCAGGACTGACGAGGCTTTCGACCCGACGGTGGCGCCGCTCGTGAGGGCGTGGGGGCTTCGCACGGGCGGGCGCGTTCCAACCCCCGACAATCTGCTCGAGGCGCGCCGCGCTAGCGGGCCTTCCCTCTTCACCCTCGAAGAATCCTCTCTCCGGATCTCCCGTCTCCACGCCGCCGCCGGCATCGACGAGGGCGCATGGGGCAAGGGATGGGCGCTCGACCGGGCGGCCGAGGCCGCGCACGCCGCGGGAGCGTCGAGCGTCGTCCTCGACCTCGGCGGCCAGGTTCTCGCCTCGGGCATCGAGACGGAGGTCGCCGTGGCCCATCCGCGCGACCGCTCCCGCGCGGTCGCAACGCTCCGCCTGAAGGACGCTTCCGCGTCCACCTCCGGCAACTCGGAGCGCGGCCTCGTCGTGAACGGGCACCGCGTGGGCCACCTGCTCGACCCCCGCACCGGCGAGCCGGCTCCCGACTTCGGCTCCGTCACCGTCGTCGCGCCCACCGGGCTCGTCGCCGACATCCTGTCGACGGCGCTCTTCGTGCTCGGGCCGAAGGACGGCATGGCGCTGTCCGCGCGTCTCCGGGCAGAAGGTGTGGTTCACGAAGCGCTGTATTTCTTCGAAGGTGAAGAAGGACAGGCGCTGCGGGTGGACCTGTCGCCGGGAATGAACAGCATCGTCACTCTTCCTCGTTCGAAGAAATCCTCTCAAGGAGTTCGACCATGACTCGCCGCACTCCGCTGTGCGCCGCCGCAGCGGCCGTTTTCATTCTCAGCAGCCTGCTTCCCTCCCCGGCCCGCGCCGAGGAGACGCCGAAGGCGGCCGATCCCGCCGCCGAGAAGCGACTCAAGGATCTCGAGCAGAAACTCGACGTCCTTACGAAGGAAATCGAGTCTCTCCGGATGGGCGAATCGCCCGCGGCGGCGGCAAACTCGGCCGACACGCCCGAGGGCTCGGCCTCGCGCTTCGGCCTCGGACCGGCCGCCGCCCGCGTCTACACGCGGAAGGGCGTCTCGATCGGGGGCTACGGCGAGGTCCTGTATCAGGGCTTCGCGTCGTCGAGGCAGGACGGCACGACTTCGGCTCTCACCAACACGATCGACCTCTCGCGCGCCGTCTTCTACTTCGGCTACAAGTTCGACGACCACTGGGTCTTCAACTCCGAAGTCGAGTACGAGCACGCGGTCGCCGCCTCCGACAAGCAGGGAGAGGTCGAGATCGAATTCGCTTACGTGGACTGGCTGAGCCCCTCGAAGGCGTTCCGCGCGCGCGCGGGCCTCCTCCTCGTCCCGATGGGCCTCCTCAACGAGATGCACGAGCCGCCGACCTTCTTCGGCGCCCGCCGGAACGACGTCGAGACGCTGATCCTCCCTACGACCTGGCGCGAGCTCGGTCTCGGCGGCTACGGCGAGGCGGGCCCTCTCGCGTACCGCCTCTTTCTCGTGAACGGCCTCGACTCCGGGGGCTACACCGCCGAGGGGATCCGGGAGGGCCGACAGGAAGGCTCGCTCGCGAAAGCGCACGACTTCGCCCTCGCGGGCCGCGTCGACTTCGTCGGCGTGAACGGCCTCCTCGCGGGCGCGTCGTTCTTCTCGGGCTGCTCCGGCCAGGGCCGGACCGCGCCTTCGGGCGAGGCCGTCTGCGGCCGCACGACCGTGTGGGACCTCCACGCGGCCTTCCGCTGGCGGGGGCTCTCGCTGCGGGCGCTCGTCGCGGGCTCGACGGTCTCGGACGCCGCCGCGATCAACGCGATGAGCGGGCTTTCGGGAGCCGAGGGCGTCGGGAGCCGTCAGCGTGGCTGGTACGCCGAGGCCGGATTCGACGTCCTCACGCTCGTCCCGCGCACGACGCTCTCGCTCTCGCCGTTCGTCCGGTACGAGGAGTGGGACACGCAGGCCGCCGTGCCGGACGGCTTCGCCCGAAACCTCGAGAACGACGCAAACCAGTGGACGGCGGGCCTCGTTTTCAAACCGATCCCGCAGGTCGTCGTGAAGCTCGACGGACAGTGGCGCAAGAACGCCGCACAGACGGGCGTCAACCAGCTCAACGTCGCGTTGGGGTACGAGTTTTGAAGCGTCTCGCCGCCTTCGCCCTCCTGCTGGCTCCGGTGCTCCAGGCTAAAAGCTTCCTGACGCAGGAGGAGGCGCTGCGCCTCGCGTTCCCGAAGGGCGCGACCGTTGCGCGGAAGACGGCGTTTCTCTCCGACGCCGACCGCGCCGAGGTCGCCCGCCGTTCCGGCGGCGCGCCGCCTCCCGGGCTCGTCGCGTTCTACGTCGCGACGATCGACGGGAAGGAGGCAGGAACCGCCTACTTCGACACGCACGTCGTCCGCACGCTCACGGAGACGATCCTCGTCGCCGTGGACCCGAAGGGCGCGATTTCCCGCATCGAGGTCCTCTCCTTCTCCGAACCGGAGGAGTACCTCCCGCGCGGCTCGTGGTACGGCCAGTTCCCCGGGAAGGCGCTGAACGACGAGCTCTCCGAGAAGCGCGGCCTCCGCCCCGTGACGGGGGCGACGATCACCGTACGCGTCACGGTCGAGGCCGCGCGGCGCGTCCTCGCCCTCGACGCATTCCTGAAGGAGACGGGACGGCGATGAAGCGCTGGGCCGTGCTCTTCAATCATCTCGCGATCGCCGCCGTGGGCCTCTCGGGCCTCGCCTACGGCATCATGAAGTACGTCATGGCCGGCTCGGACCCCGACTCGCGCGTGGGCAATCCGTGGCAGCAGCCGATGCTGAAGGCCCACGTGCTGACGGCGCCGTTCCTGATCTTCGCTCTCGGCCTCGTCTTCAGCAGCCACGCCCTCGCCCGCCTCAGGGCCGGCGACGACCCGGGCCGCGTGAGCGGCGCCGGCCTCCTCGCCGTCGCCGCGCCGCTCGTTCTCACGGGCCCCCTGATCCAGGTTCTCACGGGCGACGCCGCGCGGCAGTGGACCGGGTGGATCCACGCCGCGCTCGGCGTCGTCTACGGCTTCGCGTACGTCGGGCACCTCTTCAAGAGGCGCCCGCCTTCTCCTACTTGATGTAGTAGCCGGAGACTCTCCAGGAGCCGTCCTTCTCGTGCATCGGCGTCACGGTCTCCACGGCGACGGCCTTGTTCTCGAACCGCGTGTCGAACTGGATGGTCACGTACTCCCCGTTCGGGCCGCCGGGAACCGTGCGTGAGAAAGTGGCGGACTTGAGGGTTCGGGACTTGACGGGCCCGAGTGGGGCCCGGACCCCCTTCACCATCCTCTCCCAGTCGGCCTTGGCAACGGCGGCCTTGAACAGGGACGCGGCGGCGTCCCAGCTTTCCCCGTACTTCGCGCCGTCGGCCAGAGCCAGCCAGGCGCTGGCAGCGCCCTGGGCTTTGCCGATTGCTTCCTTGTCGTCCGCCAGGCCAGAGGTGGCGGGGACAAGGAGCAGGAGAAAGACGATCGACAGAATGCGTTTCATCTGACCTCCTTGAGTCCACGAAAGCGGCCCGTTCTAGTTTTCCTCACTCCTTCGTCACGTTCTTCTGCGCGAGCGCCGTCATGCCCGACAGCCCGCCGAGGCCCATCGTCTCGACGGCGCTGGACGGCACGATGACCATCGAGCCCTTCTCCTTGATCGCCTCGTAGAGCATGTTCATCGCGCGCAGGTGAAGAGCGAGCGGGTGGTCCTTGTAGGCGTCCCCGGCCTCGACGAAGCGGGCCGAGATCTCCGTCTCGGCGGTGCCGAGGATGATGCGGGCCTGGCGCTCGCGCTCGGCCTGCGCCTGGCGCGACATCGCGTCCTCGAGGTCGGCCGGAATCCTGACGTCGCGGATCTCGACGGACTGAACCGTGATCCCCCACGGGTTCGTCTTCTCGTCGAGAATCGTCTGAAGCTGCTTTCCGAGCTGCTCACGCTCCGTGATCATCTCGGCGAGCATGTGGCGGCCGATCGTCTCGCGGAGCGCCGTCTGCGCCGAGAGCGCGATCGCGTCGAGGTAGTCCGCGACCTCGAGGACGGCCTTCTGCGCGTCCCACACGGTCCAGAAGACGATCGCGTCCACGTTCACGGGGACGGTGTCCTTCGTGAGGGCCGACTCTGCCGAGACGTCGGTGACGCGCACGCGCTGATCGACGAGCTGCGTGATCTGGTCGATGACGGGAATCAGCGCGAAGAATCCCGGCCCCTTGAGGCCCTGAAACTTCCCGAAGCGCAGAACCACCGCGCGCTCCCACTGGTTCGCGACCTTGAGCGCGAAAAGGAGGTAGACGCCCAGGACGATCCCGCCGACGAGAGCGGCAGGAGACTGCCCCGCGACAGCCGCGGCGATTCCCGCGAGGACCGAGAGGAAGAACGCGAGAAAGCTCACGCCGTTCACGTATCGGCGCGCCTGGGTGTCCTTCTCGCTCTGGCGGTGCCGGCGTTCGGACGGCGTCGAACGGTTCGCCTCGGCGGCCGCCCGCGCCTCCTTAACTTTCTCGGTGAGCCGGGGAAAGATGACTGGGTTCACGGCGTTACCTCCTGCCGGCCTCTTCGGTGCGCTCGAGAAGGGCTTCGGCAAACTCTTCGTGTGTGAATCCCTGGGTGGTGGCGGTCGTGAGGAACTGGTCGACGAGGCGCTCGAGGGCCTTCCGCCTCTCGGCGGTCTTCTTCTCGGGCTTCCGCGCCGAGACGAACGTCCCGGTCCCCTGCTGGGTTTCGACGATCCCGCGGATCTCCATCTCGCGGTAGGCCCGCGCGACGGTGTTCAGGTTCACGGAGAGGTCCACGGCGAGGGCGCGCACGGTCGGAAGCTGGGTCCCCGGCTTCAGCCGGCCGTCCGCGACCGCGAGGAGGACCTGGTCGATGACCTGCCGGTAGAACGGCACGCCGGACGACGGGTCGAGGCGGAAGGGGACGCCGGCTCCCATGTGATTAATGTACTAGTCTACTAGTACAATGCCAAGGGTCGATCTCAGCAAACGTCGGCGAGCGTCGTTTTCTCGAGCTTCGTGGACACGAAGTCCCGGATCTCCTTGAAGACCTTCAGAAGCCGCTTCTCGCGCTCCACGGGTGTGGACTCGTAGAAGTACGTGCTGACCGATTCCGTGGGCGCGAGGGCCCCGTCCAGGAGCCGCACGACCTCGGCGAGCGTGATCTTCGACGCGGGACGCCCGAGCCGGTAGCCGCCGTGCGGCCCCTTCTGGCTCCTGACGAGACCGGCGCGCTTGAGCGCCATCAGCAGCTGCTCGAGGAACTTCCCGGGCAGGCCCTGCGCCTCGGCCATCGCGGCGACGTTCACGTACCCCTTCCCCTCCGCGCGCGCGAGGTGGATGAGAGCCAGGAGCGCGTACTCGCTGCGGCGGGTGAGCTTCACGGGGGGATTCTCCCTCGGAGATAGTAGTTGACTAGATTGGTATGGTAAGTAGTATATGCGAGTGCGTGGCGCCTCCGTCCTCGTTCTTCTCTTCACCTTCAAAGAAATCTTCTCTTCTTCCCCTCTACTCTCGGCGCCCCCGGCGACGCTCCTGAACGTCTCGTACGACCCCACGCGCGAGCTCTACGAAGAGGTCAACGCGGCCTTCCGCAAGCAGTGGGAGCCGAAGCACGGCCCGCTCGCGATCAACCAGTCGCACGGCGGCTCGGGCAAGCAGGCCCGAGCCGTGATCGACGGCCTCGATGCCGACGTCGTCACGCTCGCCCTCGCATGGGACGTCGACGCGATCGCCACAAAATCCGGCCTTCTCCCCTCCGCGTGGCAGGCGCGCCTGCCGCACAACAGCGCGCCGTACACGTCCACGATCGTCTTCGTCGTCCGCAAGGGAAACCCGAAGAGAATCCGCGACTGGCAGGACCTCGGCCGGCCCGGCGTCGCCGTGATCACGCCCAACCCGAAGACGTCCGGGGGCGCACGCTGGAACCATCTCGCCGCGTGGGGCTGGGCGATGCGACAGCCCGGCGGGACCGAAGCCTCGGCCCGCGAGTTCCTCGGGCGTTTCTACCGGAACGTCCCCGTTCTCGACACCGGGGCGCGCGGCTCCACGACGACCTTCGCCGAGCGCGGCATCGGCGACGTCCTCGTCGCGTGGGAGAACGAGGCCTTCCTCCTGACGCGCGAAGTCGGGAAGGACAGGTTCGAGATCGTCGTCCCGTCCGTCAGCATCCTCGCCGAGCCGCCGGTCGCCGTCGTCGACAAGAACGCCGACAAACACGGGACGCTCGCGGCGGCGCGGGGCTACCTCGAATTCCTCTACACGGAAGAGGGACAGACGATCGCCGCAAAGCACCATTACCGCCCGCGTTCGCCGAAGGTCGCCGCCGCGTACGCCGATCGCTTCCCGAAGCTCACGCTCTTCACCGTGGACGAGGCCTTCGGCGGCTGGGTGAAGGCGCAGAAGACCCACTTCGAGGACGGCGGCGTCTTCGACCAGCTCACCCAGCAAGGCAAGTGAAGCGCTCGCACCGGCACGGCGTCCTCCCCGGGTTCGGGCCTGCCCTGACCCTGGCGTGGCTCTCGGTCGGGTTGATCGTCGTCCTGCCGCTCGCGGCCCTCGTCCTCAAGGCGGCCTCGCTCTCGTGGCACGACTTCCTGCGGATCGTGACCGCGCCGCGAGCGCTCGCGGCGTACCGCCTGAGCTTCTGGGCTTCACTCGCCGCGGCGCTCCTGAACGCCGGAGGCGGGCTCCTGATCGCGTGGGTCCTCGCGCGCTACCGCTTCCCCGGGCGCGCGCTCCTCGACGCCTTCGTGGACCTGCCCTTCGCGCTCCCGACGGCTGTCGCGGGCCTCACGCTGACGGCCCTCTACGGCCCCCACGGCTGGATCGGCCGCTGGCTCGAGCCCCTCGGCCTCAAGGTCGCGTTCGCGCCGGCGGGTGTCGTGATCGCGCTCGCGTTCGTCGGGCTGCCCTTCGTGGTGCGCGCGGTCCAGCCCGTCCTCGAAGACCTCGACCCCGAGCTCGAGGAGGCGGCGGGCGTCCTCGGCGCCTCGCGGCTCCAGACGTTCCTCAGAGTCGTCTTCCCGAACCTCCTGCCGCCTCTCCTGACGGGGTTCACGCTCGCCTTCGCGCGGGCGCTCGGGGAGTACGGATCGATCGTGTTCATCTCCGGGAACCTCCCGATGAAGACCGAGATCGCGCCGCTCCTGATCGTCACGAAGCTCGAGCAGTACGACGTTCCGGGCGCGACGGCGATCGCGCTCGTCCTCCTTCTCGCCTCCTTCGCGCTCATCTTCGCGGTCAACGCCCTCCAGCGCTGGACCCGGCGCCTCGCGGGCGCCTCCGCGATGGGCGCGAGCCGCGGCTTCCGGCGCGCCCCGGCCCTCGCCGAGCGGCTCGCCGTCCGGAGCCTCCTCACGGCCGCGACGGTCCTCCTCCTCGGCCTTTTCGTGCTCCTTCCTCTCGCGTCCGTCTTCGCCCAGGCGCTCCACAACGGGCCCGCCGCGTATCTCGCCGCGATCACCGAGCCGAACGCTCTGGCGGCCATCCGCCTCACGCTCCTCACGGCCGCCATCGCGGTCCCGCTCCACCTCGTCCTCGGCCTCGTGACGGCCTGGCTCGTCGCGAAGTTCCGCTTCCGCGGCCGGGGCCTCCTCGTCTCCCTCGTGGACCTCCCGTTCGCGGTCTCCCCCGTCATCGCCGGGCTCGTGTTCGTGCTTCTCTTCGGCCGGCAGGGGATCCTCGGCCCGTTCCTCGCCGCCCACGACTGGAAGATCATCTTCGCGGTGCCCGGCATCGTCCTGGCGACGGTGTTCGTCACGTTCCCCTTCGTGACGCGCGAGGTTCTCGCCGTGATGGAGGCTCAGGGCAACGACGAGGAGGAGGCCGCCCTCACTCTGGGCGCAGGCGGTTGGCAGACGTTCTTCCGGATCACGCTTCCGAAGGCGCGATGGGGCCTCCTCTACGGGGTCGCCCTCTGCAACGCGCGTGCGATGGGAGAGTTCGGCGCCGTGTCCGTCGTCTCGGGCCACGTGCGCGGTCTCACGAACACGATCCCCCTCCACGTCGAGATCCTCTACAACGAATACGACATGACGGGAGCCTTCGCCGTCGCGTCGCTCCTGACGTTCCTCGCGCTCGTGACGCTCGCGGTCAAGAAGATCGAGGAGGCGCGGGTGGAGGCCCGATGAGCGTCGAAGTCCGCAACCTCGCCCGCCGCTTCACGGACGATGGCCCCCCGGCCGTCGCCGACGTCTCCTTTACGGCTCCGACGGGCGCCATCACGGCCGTCCTCGGCCCGTCCGGCGCAGGCAAGTCGACGGTTCTGCGCATCATCGCGGGTCTCGAGGACCCCGACCGCGGCCGCGTCCTCCTCTCCGGGGAAGACGTCACGGAGACGCCTGTCCAGAAGCGCGGCGTCGGCTTCGTGTTCCAGGGCTACGCCCTCTTCGGCCACCTGACCGTTCGCGAGAATGTCGCGTTCGGCCTGCGCGTGAGGCGCGTTCCGCGCCGGGAGGCGTACGCGAAGGCCGACGAGCTCCTCGCGCGCGTCCAGCTGGACGGTCTCGCGAACCGGCGCCCGAACGAGCTGTCGGGCGGGCAGCGCCAACGCGTCGCCTTCGCGCGTGCGCTCGCGGTGGACCCGCGCGTCCTCCTCCTCGACGAGCCGTTCGGCGCGCTCGACGCCGGCGTGCGGCTCGAGCTCGGCGAGTGGCTGCTCCGCCTGCACGACGAGACGGGCCTCACGACGCTCCTCGTCACGCACGACCAGCCGGAGGCTTTCGCGCTCGCGAGCCACCTCGTCGTCCTTTTCGACGGAAAGGTCGCGCAGGCGGGCACGCCCTCCGACCTGCGCGCCCGGCCGGCCGACGAGCGCCTTGCCGCGTTCCTGCGCGTCGTGAGGCGCTGACCCGATTTCCCTCCGGGGACGGCCCGGGGACCGGTTAGGCTTCCGGCCGGAGGCCGCATGCCCGAGCCCGGCGCCCTGGATCCCGAGTCGATCCGACTCGCGGAAGACCGCGAGCGGAAGAAGAACTGGAAGCGCTGGGGCCCGTACCTCTCCGACCGCCAGTGGGGCACGGTGCGCGAGGACTACTCCGCCGATGGGCAGCCCTGGACGTACTTCACGCACGACCACGCGCGCTCGCGCGCCTACCGGTGGGGCGAGGACGGGCTCGCGGGCTTTTCGGACCGGCACGGCCTGGTCTGCCTCGCTCCGGCGCTCTGGAACGGAAGGGACCCGATCCTGAAGGAGCGCTTCTTCGGTCTTTCGGGTCCCGAGGGCAACCACGGCGAGGACGCCAAGGAGTACTGGTTCTACCTCGATGCGACGCCCACCCACTCGTACATGCGGATGCTCTACAAGTACCCACAGCGGGAATTCCCGTATCGCGACCTCGTCGAGGAGAACGGCCGGCGGACGCGCCTCGACCCGGAGTACGAGCTCCTCGACACCGGCGCCTTCGCGGAGAGCCGATACTGGGACGTCTTCGTGACGTATGCGAAGGCCTCCCCCGAGGACCTTCTCGTCACGATCGAGGCCGTCAACCGCGGGCCCGAACCGGCGCCTCTTCACATCCTCCCGACGATCTGGTTCCGGAATACGTGGTCGTGGGGCCTGGACGCGCGCATGCCGCGCCTCGCGTCGGCCGAGCCGCCCGCGGGGGCCGCCGCGATCTCCGTCCACCACCCGTACTACGGGGACCGCACGCTCTACGTCGAAGGGGCGCCCGATCTCCTCTTCACGGACAACATTACGAACGCGCGACGTCTCTTCGCGGCCGAGAACGAAGGCCGGTTCGTGAAGGACGCTTTCCACGAGCGCGTCGTCCACGGAGTGGAAGGCGCGGTCAACCCCGCGGGCTCCGGAACGAAGGCGGCCGCGTGGTTCCGCTTCGAGGTCCCGGCCGGGGAGTCCCGGACCGTCCGGCTCCGCCTTTCGGACCGCGTGCTCGCCGAGCCCTTCGGCGAGGAGTTCACGCGCGTTGTCGACGACCGCCGGCGCGAGGCGGACGCCTTCTACGCGAACATCGTCCCGGAGGACCTCTCGGCGGACGCCAAGAGCGTCATGCGCCAGTCCCTCGCGGGAATGCTCTGGTCCAAGCAGTACTACGGCTACGACGTCGGGCGCTGGCTCAAGGGTGATCCGGACCAGCCGGCGCCTCCGGCCGGGCGCAAGGCCGGCCGCAACGCCTCCTGGCAGCACCTCTTCAACGCGGACGTTCTCTCGATGCCGGACAA
>JBBQDQ010000016.1:0-33272 GCA_038319835.1 Thermoanaerobaculia bacterium
CGTGGGACCTCGCGTTCCACACGATCCCGCTGGCGCTCGTCGACCCGGACTTCGCCAAGGGCCAGCTGATCCTGCTCCTGCGCGAGTGGTACATGCACCCGAACGGGCAGCTCCCCGCGTACGAGTGGAAGTTCTCGGACGTGAACCCGCCCGTGCACGCGTGGGCCGCCTGGCGCGTCTACAAGATCGACGCGAAGCGCTCCGGAAAGAAAGACCGCTCGTTCCTCGCCCGGGTCTTCCACAAGCTGCTCCTGAACTTCACGTGGTGGGTGAACCGCAAGGACGCCGACGGGAACAACGTCTTCCAGGGCGGCTTCCTCGGTCTCGACAACATCGGCCTCTTCGACCGAAGCAAGGCGCTCCCCTTCGGCGCGACTCTCCAGCAGTCGGACGCGACGAGCTGGATGGGGATGTACTGCCTGAACATGGGAGCGATTGCCCTCGAGCTCGCGCGCGAAGACGGGTCGTACGAGGACATCGCGTCGAAATTCTTCGAGCACTTCATGTACATCTCGAAAGCGATGAACGCGCCCGAGCGCGACGGCAGCGGGCTCTGGGACGAGACGGACGGGTTCTTCTACGACGTCCTCCGCCTGCCCGACGGCCACGGGATCCCGATGCGGATCCGGTCGATGGTCGGACTGATCCCCCTCTTCGCCGTCGAGACGCTGGAGCCGTGGGTCCTCGAGGCCTTCCCCGCATTCCGGCGCCGGATGCAGTGGTTCCTCGACCACGGCTCGGCGTACGGGGCGAAGACCGAGACCCAGACGACTCCCGACGGCACCCGGCGTCTTCTCTCCCTCGTCGGCCGCCATCGCCTCCGGCGCATCCTCGAGCAGCTGCTCGACCCGGAATGCTTCCTGTCCAGCCACGGGATCCGGTCGCTCTCGAAAGCCCACCGCGACCGCCCGTTCATCGTCCCCTGGGACGGCACGGAGCTGCGCGTCGACTACGAGCCGTCCGAGTCCCGAACGAATCTCTTCGGCGGCAATTCGAACTGGCGGGGCCCGGTCTGGTTCCCGGCGAACTTCCTCCTGATCGAATCTCTGCAGAAGTTCCATCATTTCTTCGGGGAAGAGCTCCGCGTCGAATTCCCTGCCCGGTCGGGCCGGGAGATGAACCTGGGGGAAGTCGCCGCCGAGCTGTCGCGGTGCCTGACCGGGATCTTCCTCAAGGACGCCGATGGGCGTCGGCCGGCTTACGGCGGAACGGAGACGTTCCAGTCGGACCCGCGCTGGAGGGATCTCGTCCTCTTCCACGAGTACTTCAACGGCGACGACGGGGCCGGACTCGGCGCCTCGCACCAGACGGGCTGGACCGGGCTCGTCGCCAAGCTCATGCAGCAGGCCGGCGAACCGGGCTCGTCGAGGGAATAGACCGGGCGCCAGGCGTCATTCCCCTCCGACCCCGGTGCCAATCATGAGAACGAGTCTTTGATCCAGTCGCAATCTCAGGTTCGTAGTGGTAGAAAGAGCCAACCAATCGAACGACCCGAAGGAGGAACCCATGAATCGTCGCCAGTTCGCTGCCACCCTCGGTGCCGCCGTCGCCGGCCTCGTCGCCGGCAAGACCCTCCTCGCCGACGACAAGCCGGCCGAGGACAAGGGCGGGAAGCATGCGTGTAAGGGCCTGAACGCGTGCAAAGGCCAGGGCGGCTGCGCCACGAAGGAAAACGGCTGCGGCGGCCAGAATGCCTGCAAGGGCAAGGGCGGCTGCGCCACCGCCGCCAAGCACGACTGCAAGGGCAAGAACGAGTGCAAGGGCCAGGGCGGCTGCAAGTCGAGCGACAACAAGTGCGCGGGCAAGAACTCCTGCAAGGGCAAGGGCGGCTGCAAGTCGCCCATGAAGGCCAAGTCCGACGACAAGAAGCCCGCCTGACCCCAACGTCGATGGGTGACCGCTTCGGGCTGACCGACCTCGGCGTGGGAGTCGGGCTGCGCACCGTTCACTTCGGCCACATCCTCTCGAAGAAGCCCGAGGTCGACTTTTACGAGGCGCTCACCGAGAACTTTCTCGATACGGGGGGCCGTCCGCTCCACGTCCTCGACCGGGTCGCGGAGCGGACGCCCATCGTTCTCCACGGCGTCTCGATGTCGATCGGCGGGACGGATCCCCTCGACCTCGACTACCTCCGCAAGGTGAAAGCGCTGGCGGACCGCACGAAGGCCCTCTGGGTGTCGGACCACCTCTGCTTCACGGGCGTCATGGGGCGCAACACCCACGACCTCCTGCCCCTCCCGTACACGGAGGAAACGCTCAAGCACGTGACGAAGAGGGTGCGGACCGTCTCGGACGTCCTCGAAAGGCCGCTCGTCCTCGAGAACCCGTCGTCGTACGTCGAGTTTCGCGCATCGACAATCCCCGAGTGGACGTTCTTCGACCGCCTTCTCCGGGACGCCGACTGCGGGATGCTCCTCGACGTCAACAACGTGTACGTGAGCTCCGTGAACCACGGCTTCGATCCCGTGGCCTACCTCGACGCGCTCCCCCACGACCGCGTCGTCCAGTACCACCTCGCCGGACACACGGACAAGGGGACGTATCTTCTGGACACGCACAGCGCGCGCGTCAAGGACGAGGTCTGGAGCCTCTTCCGGCATGCGAACGCCCTGACGGGGCCGCGCGCGACGCTCCTCGAGTGGGACGAGGACATCCCGGACTTCGAGACCGTTCACGCCGAGGCGAAGAAGGCCCTCGCATACCGGCCGCCGCTTGTTCGGACGGAGACGGCCGCTCGGGTCGCCGTGCATGCCTGACCTCCGCACGCTCGAACGCTGGATGCAAGCCGCGATCGTGCACCCCGGAACGATCGAAGAGGCCGTGCGGGACCGCTCCGCGACGCGGCAGCTGCCTCTCCGGGTAGCCGAGCGGGCGATCCTGCCCTCGAAAACGATGGCACCTCTCGAAAGGCTCGCCGTCTACCAGGGGATGTACCCGCTCCGCATGCACGACGCGCTCGCCGCCGACTTCCCGGGCCTCCGGGCCTTTCTCGGCGACCACCTCTTCGAGCACTTCGCGGCCGACTACGTCGCGGTGCACCCGTCGCGCAGCTACACGCTGAATCGCCTCGGCGACCGCGTGCCGGGGTTCCTCCGGACGTGGCACCACCCGAGGCGCGCGTTTCTCGCGGACCTCGCCCGGCTCGAGCTCGCGATCACCGAAGTCTTCGACGCGGACGAGGACGAAAGACCCGTGGCGCGGCCGACGCGCGTCGACGCCGACTGGGAGAGCCGCCGGTTCGGAATCGCCCCGACGCTGCGACTCCTCTCCTTCCGGCACGCAGCAGGCCCGGCCCTCGACGCGCTCAAGGCGGCGCGGAAGGCCTCGACCCGGCCCCGGGCCTCCTGGGTCGCCCTCCACCGCCGGACCTTCGTCGTCTACCGGCTGGACCTGACGCGCGGGGAATTCCACCTGCTGTCGGCCCTCGCCGGCGGCGAGCCTCTCGGCAAGGCGCTCCGCCTTGCGGCGCGCAAGGCCGGCAAGGCGCTCTCACCCGCGGCAATCCGGAAGGCGTTCCGCATCTGGACTTCGGAGGAGATCCTCCGCGGCTGAGCGCCCGTCAGGGCTTCGGCGCGGGCGGCGGGAGGACGCGCGCGGCGACCTCGGACTTGAAGCCCGCCTTGTTGTGCGTGCCGTCGCAGAACGGTTTGTTCTCCGCGTGCCCGCAGCGGCAGAGGGCGATCGTGGTCCGGCCCGAGAGCCCGAACGGCTGGCCCGCCGCATCCTCGAGGGTGATCGGGCCGCTCACGAGGAGCGGTCCATTGGCGCGGACGGTGATCTTGACGTCGCTCACGGGGCCTCCGATCGGGGTTTCTTCTGCTTTTCGGCCTTCTCGGCCGCGAGGAAGCGCTGGCGTGCGGACTTCAGGAACTCGATCGCAAGCTCGGGCCCGTCCCAGCCTTCCATCGTGACGCCCCGATCCATGCCGGGACGCGAGACGGTGAGGGTCGGGAACCCCCGCAGGCCGTGGCGGCTCGCGAGGCGGACCATTTCCGGGCTGTTCGTTCCGGTCTCGCGCGACACGTCCTTCACGACGATGGGAACGAAGTCCTTCTCGATCTGGTCGGCGACGCCCTTCCTCGAGAACACCTGCTGCTCGAGGAGGTGGCATGGCCCGCACCATTCGGCGGTGAAGAAATAGAGGGCGGGCTTGCCCGCCTTCTTCGCCTCGGCCTCGCCCGCCGTGATGGCCCGCCACTTCACGAGGTTCTGGGTGTGCGCACCCGCGCGACCGGCCACAGCGAGGAATGCGAGGGTGAGGACGAGCGCGCCCGTCGGGCGCCGGAAGGTGGAAGCTCCGATCATGGCGAGATGTTAGCGCGGCCGTGTCAGCGCGGCGGCGCTGCGCCGACGCGGACGTCCGCGCCGTCGGTGATCTCGGAGCTCAGCTCCCGGAAGCTCTTCGGCCACTCGGACGGCAGCCGCCCCATTGCGTCCTGCATCGAGCGCGTCCGGATCCCGCGCGCCGCCTCCGCGAGGAGCCTCCTCGCGAGCTCGTCCAGGCCGCGGTCGCGCGCGCGCAGAGCCTGGACGAGGAGGACGGGCGGCGCCCGCAGGACGCGCTCCGGAAGCTCCTGGACGAACGCCCGAGCCGCCTCCTCCTGGCCCGAGAGACGCAGTCCCTCGAGGCGGAGAGCGGCCATGTAGCTCGACGGCTGAAGCGCGAAGAGGGTCCCCGCGATGCGCGCCGCCCGGTCCGGCCGGCCGACGTCGAGGCCCCGGAGGGCCTGGTCCGCCATGCCCGCGATCCA
Organism: Thermoanaerobaculia bacterium; assembly: GCA_038319835.1. Taxonomy (GTDB): domain Bacteria; phylum Acidobacteriota; class Thermoanaerobaculia; order UBA5066; family UBA5066; genus Fen-183. Next base: position 4,752 of record JBBQDQ010000016.1, read on the forward strand.
GGCGGGGTTGTACGTTCCCGGCCGCTCGCCGCGCGGATGCGTGAAGCTCATGAACAGGTGCGGCCACCGGAACGGCGTCGCGAGGTAGTTCACGAGCGGCGTGCGCGTCGTGATCATGGGCGAGGGCGCCGGCAGATCCGGCACGGCATCCGGATGCGACGAGAGCCACGGCGGACGCAGGAGCCTCTCGCGACGCTCGTCGTCGCCGAGGTCCGCGAGCCGGATTTCGAGGAGAAAGGGGTGGACGCGCAGGGCCGAGAAGGCGGCGTCCGAGGCCGCCGGAACGTAGCGCCAGAGCCGGTACACGCCGTTCTCCCCGGGGGGCGGACGGAACGACGCCGGATACTCGGCGTACAGCCGGGGCGAAACGGGAGCGAGTCCGGTCGATGAGACGTAGAAGAACGTCGCTGCTTCGGACTCGAACGTCCCGAGCGCGTTCACGCCGATCCCGAGGGCCAGGAGGACGGCTCCGGCCGTACGACCGGCGCGGGACGCCGCGGCCGTTCCCGCGGCCGCCGCGAGAACCGGCACGAGCGGGACGAGAAAACGCGGGCCCCATCCGCCGCTCCCGTCCCAGGCCCACCAGCGGGCGTAGACGAGAACGAACGCCGCGGCCAGCCCGGCGGCGGCGACCGCCGGCCCGCGCGTCGCGGGCACCCGCGCGAGAAGGGCGAGAGCGACGAGGGCAAGCGCCGCCAGCGGGAAATAGACGAGCAGTCCCTTGTTCGGCCCGACAAGAAGCCGCCACGCGCCGTCCAGGAACGAGTGCGTGAACTTCTGGTCCCCATACGAGGAAAAGGGCTTGCCGAAACGCCCGACCTCGAAGACGAGCATCACAGCAAGCGGCCCCGCGGCGCCCGCGGCGGCGGCGGCCCACGCCCGGAGCCGAGGGCGGGGCGGGGGCCAGGCGCCGAGGACGAGCGGCAGGAGCGCGAACGGAAGGAAGGCGAGGTTCACGGCCTTCGTGAGGACGAGCCAGCCCGCAAAGAAACCCGCTGCTGCCGCGGGTCTCGTCCCTGCATCCGCCCCGGCCCGCGCGGCGCGCACGGCGAAGAGAAGCGCAAACACGAGGCATGCCGCCTGGAGCGGCTCGGAGAAGCCGTAGGCCGTGTAGGCCCAGAGCGGCGACCCGAGCCCGGCGCCGAACACCGCGAGGCCCTGGCCGAAGGCGCCCGCCCCGAGCGCGGCCGCGAGAAGGCCGGCCCCGGCGGCGGCGGCCGTGACGAGAAGCACCTGCAGGAGGACGAACAGCGTCTGGGACGTGCGAGCGCCGAACTTCGCCTCCCACGGCCTCGCCAGCGCGGCGAACGGGACCTCGAGGAGCGGGAGTCCCATGCCGTAGGGGGCGACCGCGTCTCCGCCGGCCCGTGCGATGCTGAAGTGCTGGTTGCGCGAGATCCCGATCTCGCCCGTCGTCGCGATCGAGACCGCCGTGTAGAGCATCTGCTGCTCGTCGCTCACGGTCCCGAGGGTCCGCTCCTCGGCCGTCGCCGCGAGGATCACGAAAACCGCCGCCACGCAGGCGGCGAGGCTGCGGCTCACCGCCGGTCCTCGCCCCCATGCGCGGGCAGCGCCGTCCGGCGCGCGCCCGCGAGGGCGCGGCGCACGGCGGCGGCCGGGTCGGTCTCGACGGAGAAGTCGTCGGTGCCCTCGCGCGCGAATCCCTCGTCGGCGATGCGGCGCATGGCCGCGAGCAGCGGGTCGAAGAAGCCCGAACGGTTGTAGAGGACGATCGGCCGCGCGTGGTGCCCGAGCTGACGCCAGGTCACGATCTCGAAGAACTCGTCGAGGGTCCCGTAACCGCCCGGCAGGGCCAGGAAGCCGTCGGCCAGGTCCGCCATGCGCGCCTTGCGCTCGTGCATCGTGTTCACGACCTCGAGCTGCGTGAGGCCGAGGTGTGCGACTTCCTTCGCCGCAAGGCCCGCCGGGATGACGCCGTACGCGATGCCGCCCTCCTCGAGAACGGCGTCCGCGAGGACGCCCATGAGTCCGACGCGCCCGCCGCCGAAGACGAGTCCGGCGCACGCGCGGGCGATTTCGCGGCCGACCGCGGCCGCCTCCTCGGCGTAGGCGGTGGAGACGCCGGTGCGCGCCCCGCAGAACACGGCGAGCATGGGGCGGTCGGCGGGTGGCGTCATGCCCCGGATGATGCCCGATCCTGCGCCCCCTGCTAAGGTCCGTTCGTGCCGACGTCCGCCGCGCTCGATCCGGGCCGCGCCGCCCTCCGGGACGCCCTCCTCCGGCACGTCCCGGCGGACGGGCGCGAGGCGGTCGACCTCGCGGCAATCCTGCGGCTCGTCGAGACCGAGCCCGCGTGCTTCGCGCGCGGCATGTTCACGCCGGGCCACGTCACGGGCAGCGGGTTCGTCGTCCACGCCGCGTCGCGGCGCGTGCTCCTGCACCACCATCGCCGGCTGGACGCCTGGCTGCAGATGGGCGGCCACGACGAGGCCGAGAGCGACCCGCGCCGGACCGCGCTCCGCGAGAGCGCCGAGGAGTCCGGCCTCGAAGACCTCGTCCTCCTGTCGCCCGCGATCCTGGACGTAGACGTCCACCCGATCCCCGCGGGGAAGGGCGAGCCGCCGCACCTTCACCACGACGTGCGCTACGCGCTGGCGACGCTCACGCCGGACGCGATCCAGCGGGACGACGCCGAGTCCCTGGACCTGCGCTGGTTCGGGTTCGAGGAGGCGGCCGCCGCGATGGCCGACGCCGACGCGACGCGGGCGCTCGTGCGTCTCACGCGGCTGCTGGACGCGCCGCGTCCCTGAGCGAGCCGCCTCTCAGCGGCCTTCGAGAGCGTCCGCGTTCGCGTCTTCGAGGGCCGACGCGTCCGCGTACATCTCGTCGATCACGTCGCTGTACTTCGAGGCGACGACTCGCCGCTTGATCTTGAGCGTCGGGGTGAGCTCGCCGCCCTCGATCGAGAAGTCCTCCGTCAGGAGCCGGAACGCGCGGATCTGGCGCTCGTGCGGCTCGTCGCCATTGAGGATCTCGATCGCCTGCTTGAACAGCGAAAGAACCTTCGGATCCGCCACGAGCTCCTGGCGGGTCCGGTACGTCAGGTTTGCGCCCGCCGCCCAGGTCTCGAGCTTCTCGAAGTTCGGGACGACGAGGGCCGAGAGGAACTTCTGCCGGTCGCCGATCAGAACGGCCGACGTGACGAAGCGCACGGCCTTGAGCGCGGACTCGATGGGAGCCGGCGCGATGTTCTTGCCGTACGCGTTGATCAGAATTTCCTTCTTGCGGTCCGTCAGCGTCAGGAAGCCGTCGAGGTCGAAAGAGCCGATGTCGCCGGTGTGAAACCATCCGTCCGCGTCGAAGACCGTCGCCGTCTCCTCCTTCTTGCGCCAGTAGCCACCGTCCATGATGCAGGGCCCCTTGGCGAGGACCTCGCCGTCCGGCGCGATCTTCAGCGCGACGCCCGGGATCGCCCGGCCGACCGTGCCGAGACGCCATTCGCCCGGTCGGTTGCACGCGAGGACGGGGCTCGTCTCCGTCAGGCCGTACCCTTCGTAGACCTCTACGCCGGCGCCCCAGAAAAACGCTGCAACGTCGTGCGCGAGGGGCGCGCCCCCCGAGATCGCGAAGCGGAAGCGTCCCCCGAGCCGCGCCTTGATCTTCCCGAAGACGAGCCGGTCCGCGATCCGGTACTTGAGCCGCAGGAAGAACGGCGGCTTCTCGCCGGACTCGACGGCCCGGAGGTGCATGGCACCCGTCTGCACGCCCCACGCGAAGATCGCTCGGCGCAGGGCGGGGGCGCCGTCCACGGCGTTCTGGATGCGCGTGAGCATCTTCTCGTAGACGCGCGGAACGGCGGCGAAACAGTGCGGCTTGACCTCGGCGAAGCTCTCCGAGAGCTTGTCGATCGACTCCGCATACGCGATCGTGCACGCGCGCGAGAAGAACAGGTAGTCGACCATCCGCTCGAAGACGTGGGAGAGCGGCAGGAACGACAGCGCGACCATGCCGGGGGTCACGTCGAAGAAGGTCGAGCACGTCGCGACGTTGGAGACGAAGTTGCCGTGCGTGAGAATCGCGCCCTTCGGCTCGCCCGTGGTGCCGGACGTATAGATCATCGTCGCGAGATCCGACGGGAGGATGGACGAGGCGCGCTCTTCCCACGCCTCCGGATCCGCCGCGAGGACCGCGCGCCCTTTCTGGACGACCGTCTCGAACGGGGTCGCCTTGCCCGCACTCCACGGGACCTGATCGAGCACGACGACGTGCCGGAGCTCCGGACAGCGGTCGCGCACATCGAGGACCTTCTGGAGCTCGATCGCGTTCGAGACGACGACGACCTTCGCGAGCGAGTCTCTGAGGATGTACTCGACCTGCGGTGCGAGATACGAGGTGTAGATGGGGACCGTCATCGCGCCCAGAGAGAGCGTCGCGAAGTCCGTCATGGGCCACTCGGGCCGGTTCTCCGAGAGGATCGCGACGCGGTCCTGCCGGTCGACGCCGAGGAGGGCAAGCCCGAGGGCCAGCCCCTTCGTCCGCTCCCCGAAATCCGCCGCGGACACGGGCGCCCACGCGCCGGCGGCCTTGGAGACGAGAAGATCCGCCTTCCCGCTGGCGACGGCGTGGCGGAAGTAGTCGACGAGAGTTTTCGCGGGAAGGGCTTCGATCACGTGCTGTGCCGCGGATTATGCCGAATCGCGCGTCACAGCGTCGTGAGGCCCACGGAGAGGACGTCCGCGCACCCCGAACGGATCTCGTCGAGGACGCCCGGCCCGGGGCCCTGGTCGACCTGGATGCGCGCGCAGGCCGCCTCGGCGCCCGCGAACACGACGTTCTCGGTCTGCTGGACGTTGATCCCGGCCGCCTTCAGGACGCCGAACACGTGCGCGAGGACACCGACGCGGTCGCGGTGCCGCACGGTCAGGAGATGCGTCGCGGGCGTACGGCTCGCGAGGTTGACCGCGTTCGGAATCTCGCCGGTCGCCGCGAAGGCCGCGACGATCCGGACCGTCTCGGCGGCGATCGCGTTCTGCGCCTGTTCCGTCGAGGCGCCCACGTGGTGCGAGCCGATCACGCCGGGGAGCTTCACGATGCCGTCCTCGAAGGCTCCCGTTCCGCCGGACGGCTCCTTTTCGAAGACGTCGAGAGCCGCCCGGACGCCCTTCTCCCGGATCGCGGCCTCCAGAGCGCGTTGATCCACGACCTCGCCGCGGCTCGTGTTCACGAAGAAGGACCCGGGCTTCATCCCCTCGAAAAACTTCGCGTCCAGGATTCCCTTCGTCTCCTTCGTGAGCGCGCAGTGGACGGTCACGGCGTCGCAGGCGGCCGCGAGGGCGTGAATCGAGTCGGCGCGGGCCACGCCGAGGCGCTCGGCCCGGTCGTCGTCGAGTGAGCGGCTCCAGGCGACGACCGGCATTCCGAACGCCCGGGCGCGCGTGACGACCTCGAGGCCGATCGAGCCGAGACCGATCACTCCGAGCGTCCGCCCCGCGAGGCCCCTCGCCTTGCCGTACTCGGCCTTGTTCCAGACCCCGGCGCGGAGGTCGACCGCCTGCTCGACGAGACGCCGGTCCAGCGCGATGAGAAGGCCCCAGGCGAGCTCGGCGACGGCGATCGCGTTCTTGCCGGGACAGTTCGAGACCGCGACCGCACGCACCGAAGCGGCGGCGAGGTCGATCGTATTCACGCCCGCGCCGGCGCGAACGATCAGGGCGAGGCCCGAAGCCTTCTCGATCTCGGCCGCGGTGACCTTCGTCGAGCGGACGACGAGGACCTCCGCGCGCGTCTCGCCGAGCCGGGCGCCGAGGGTCTCTCCCTCGAGCTTCGGCTCGTACAGGACCTCGCATCCGACGGCCTTGAGGCCGGCGAGCCCGGCGTCCTCGAACTTGTCGGCAACCAGAACCTTCATGCGCTCCCCCGGACGGCTAGAACCGGTGAACGAACAGGCCCGAGCGCAGCTTCGGCTCGAACCACGTGGACTTGGGCGGCATCGTGACGCCCGCGTCGGCGATCGCCATGACGTCGGAGATCTGGGTCGGAAACATCGCGAACGCCACGGCGCCGCGGCCGGACCTCACCCGCTCCTCGAGCTCCCCCGTCCCGCGGATCCCGCCGACGAAGTCGATGCGCGGGTCCGTGCGCGGATCGCCGATGCCGAGGACGGGGGCGAGGAGGCGGTCCTGGAGGATGGAGACGTCGAGAGAGGCGATCGGATCAGACGTTGAAATCGGCTCGCGAGGTGTAAGGGTCTGCCAGGATTCTTCGAAGAACATGGAGAACTGGCCGCGCTTCGCAGGCTGCGGAGCGGCTGCGTGGGTGAGCGTGAAGTTCGCTCTCACACCTTCCAGGAAATCTTCCTTCTTCTTCCCTCCGAGGTCCTTCACGACCCGGTTGTACGGAAGGATCGCGAGCTGGTCGTCCGGGAAGATCGTGGCGGGGAACCAGTTGACCGGGTTCTCGTCGGGAAGGGCGCCGCCGTTGCGCTCTTTCACGGCGGCGCGCGCGCGCGAGGCGGACGCGCAGCGATGGTGGCCGTCGGCCACGTAGAGCAGCGGAACCTGGGCGAACGACGAGACAAAGAACGCGACGTCCGACTCCGGGACGATCCAGAGCGTGTGCCGGACCGAGTCCGGCGCCTCGAAGTCGAACTCGGGCTTCTGGGCCGTGATCGAGGCCACGCGCGCGTCGATCGCGGCGACCGCCCGGTACGTCAGGAAGACCGGCTCGGCGTGCGCGGCCTGCGTGAGGAGGTGGCGGACGCGGTCGTCTTCCTTGTCCTTGCGCGTCTTCTCGTGCTTCCGGATGACGTCGGCGTCGTAGTCGTCCACGGAGCACGCCGCTACGAAGCCGTCCTGCGACCGCCCCCGCCAGGTCTGACGGTAGACCAGGAGCCGCGGGACGGGGTCCTCGACGAGGGTCCCGTCGGCGAAGAACCGGTCGAGGTTCTCGCGGCCTTTCGCGTAAACCTCGTCGGCATGGATGTCCGTCGCCTCGGGAAGGTCGATCTCGGGACGGCAGACATGGAGGAAGGACACGGAGTTGCCGGCCGCGAGGGCGCGGGCTTCCTTCGTGTCGACGACGTCGTAGGGTACGGAGGCAACGCGCGGAGCGAGCGCCTTCGGCGGGCGACCGGAGCGGAACGGTCTGATGCGGGCCATGGGCGGAGAGTATCAACCCAGGCAGCCGGGACGGGGTCCGGGGAGGGCCTACTTGCGCCGGGTGCTAGACTTTTTCCATCGATCGGACCCCGGTTTGGTGAAAGGAATCCGCGGAATGAAACTGTACGTCGGCAACCTCTCCTACGGCGTGAACGATTCGTCCCTCCGGGCTCTCTTCGAGGCCTACGGCGCGGTGGAGTCCGCCACCGTCGTCGCCGACCGCGACTCGGGCCGTTCCAAGGGCTTCGGCTTCGTGGAGATGAGCGACGCGGACGCCCAGAAGGCGATCCAGGCGCTCAACGGCTCCCAGCACGACGGCCGTACGATCCGCGTCAACGAGGCGCGCCCGAAGACCGACGCGCCGCACGGGCCGAGGGGCCCCCGCTGATCCGTCCGGGAGCGCCCCGCGGCGCCCCCCTCCCGCACACGAGAATCCTGACGGCCGCGATCCTCACGATCGCGGCCTTTTTTCTCCTGACGGGAGCCGGGCCTGGGGGCGACGACATCGTCTTCACGGGAGCGCGCGTCCTGGACGGCACGGGCGCCCCGTGGTTCCGGGCCGACGTCGCGGTCGCGGGCGGTCGCATCGCGGCCGTCGGCCTCCTGCCCGAGGCGCGCCTCACGCGCGCCGCCCGACGCATCGACGCGTCCGGTTTGTACCTCTCCCCCGGCTTCATCGATCTCCTCGGCCAGTCCGAGTACAACGTCCTCGTCGACCCCCGTGCCGCGTCGAAGATCACACAGGGCATCACGACCGAGGTCACGGGCGAGGGCGACTCCATCGCGCCCGGGAACGCGCGGATGTTCCGCGAGTCGGAACCGACCTGGAAGCGCTACGGGGTGCGCGCGGACTTCTTCACGCTGGCGGACTACTTCGCCCGGTTCGCGAAGGCCCCGCCCGCGATCAACCTCGGCACCTTCGTCGGCGGCGGGTCCCTCCGGGAGCTCGTGATCGGCGGGGAGAACCGCCGCGCGACGCCCGCGGAGCTCGCCCGCATGTGCGACGAGGTCGAGAAGGCGATGAGGGACGGCGCCCTCGGGCTGTCGTCGTCGCTCCAGTACGTTCCCGACATTTACAACTCGACCGACGAGATCGTCGCGATGGCCCGGGCGGCGGCGAAGCACGGCGGCGTCTACTTCGTCCACCAGCGCTCCGAGTCGAACGCGATCGAGGCGTCGCTCGAGGAGGTGTTCCGCGTCGCGCGCGAGGCGAAGATCCCCGCGAACGTCTGGCACCTCAAGACCGCCTACAAGCGAAATTGGGGAACGATGCCCACCGTCCTCGCCCGGCTCGAGGCCGCACGCGCGGAGGGTCTCGACGTCGCCGCGAACCAGTACCCGTGGACGGCCGCGTCGAATCCGCTCGACGCGTGCCTCCCGCCGTGGATGCGCGAGGGCGGCCGCGAGAAGCTCCTCGCCCGGCTGAAAGACCCCGCGCTGCGCGAGCGGGCGAAGGCGGAGATGGCGAAGGACGCCGACGACTGGCAGAACCAGTACTACGGGAGCGGCGGCCCGTCGCGAATCATCGTCTCGACCGTCCTCACCCCCGCGCTGAAACCGCTCGAGGGGAAGACCGTCGAGGAGATCGCCGCGGGACAGAAGAAGGACCCGCGCGACGCCCTGATGGACGTCGTCCTCGCGGACGGGGCCCGCTCGTCGTGCATCTTCTTCTGCATGGACGAGAGCGACGTGAAGGCGGCGCTCAGGCACCGCCTCGTGTCGTTCTGCACGGACTCCGGCGCCTCGGCGACGGACGGGATCTTCTCGGAGGAGAAGTCCCACCCGCGCGGATGGGCTTCCACCGCACGGATTCTCGCAACGTACGTCCGCGACGAGAAGATCCTCCCGATCGAGGAGGCCGTCCGCAAGATGACGTCCTTCGCGGCGGCGCGGGCCGGGCTGCGCGATCGCGGGCTCCTGAAGGAGGGCTTCCCCGCGGACCTCGTCGCGTTCGACCTCGCGAAGGTCAGGGCGGTTTCGACGTACTCTGACCCGCTGCACTATTCCGAGGGGTTTCCGTACGTTGCGGTGAACGGCGTACTCGTCGTGGACGAGAGCGGGATCACCGCGGCGCGCCCGGGCAAGGCCCTCCTCGGCCCGGGCGCGGCGCGCTGACGGAGCCGGCTACTTGACGGCGGCGACGGCGGCGACGGGGGCGGAGGCGGGCACCCGCTGCCACTTCTTCAGGAGGTCGACGACGATGTCGCCGATCCGGAGGAGGTTCTCGGCGCTCGAGCCGCCGAGGTGTGGCGTCATGAGGACGTTCGGGGCCGAGAGGAGCGGGCTGTTCGGATCGGGCGGGTCGCTCAGGAAGACGTCCGTCGCGTAGGCGCGGACCTTCCCGGATGCGAGCGCGGCCGCGAGGTCGGCTTCGACGACGATCGAGCCCCGCGCGGTGTTCACGAGGATCACGCCGTCCTTCATCTTCGCGATCGTGTGCTCGTTCACGAGGCCGCGTGTCTCGGCGGTGGCCGGAACGTGGAAGCTGATGACGTCCGCGCGCGTGATGAGCTCGTCGAGGTCGTCCACGAGCTCGGCGAGAGCGTGGTTCGCGATCTGCGGGTCGTACGCGAGGACCTTCATCCCGAAGGCTTGCGCGCGGCGGGCGACCTCGGTGCCGATGAGGCCCGCGCCCACGAGGCCGAGCGTCTTGCCGAAGAGCTCGGTGCGTTTGAGCTCCTTCTTGAGGAAGCGGCCGGCCTTGAGCCCGTTGTGCCCCTCGACGAGGCGGTTCGGCACGGTGAGCATGAGCGCCATCGTGAGCTCGGCGACCGCGACCGACGAGGCGCGCGGCGTGTTCTTGACGTCGATCCCGCGTTCGCGGCAGGCCTGAATGTCGACGTTGTCGAGACCGACGCCGCCGCGGATCACGAGCTTCAGGTTCGGAGCGCCGGTCAGGTAGTCGCGGGTCACTTTCGTCTTGGACCGGACGAGGACGACCTCGGCCTCTTTCAGGCGGGCGGCGTCGGTGAACACTTCTCCGAGCAGCGATAGCCGGCCGGGGAGGGACTCGTCGAACGAATCGGCGATCAGGATCTTCATCGGGGTCCTCCTGCTTGCGGGGCGGTCCTCGCCGGCCTGCGCCGGCGGGCATACCCCCCCTTACAGACTGGGGACCGGAAGGGCCGGGGGCCATGATGAACCCGTATCAGGGCGCGGGGACGGTCTCCCGGGGCTTCGGGTCGCTCTCCCCCGGTGCGAGGAAGAGATTGGCCTCGACGCCGTGCTGCTTCGTGTACATGTCCCAGTAGCGGCCGTGGGCCGCGAAGAGGGTCCCGTGCGTCCCGCGCTCGACGATGAGCCCGTTCTCGACGACGAGAATCTGGTCCGCCCGGCGGATCGTCGACAGCCGGTGGGCGATCACGAACGTCGTCCGCCCCTTCATGAGGTACGAGAGCCCCTGCTGGATGAGAGCCTCGGACTCCGAGTCGAGGCTCGAGGTCGCCTCGTCGAGGATCAGGATGCGGGGGTCGGCGAGGATCGCACGCGCGATCGAGACGCGCTGACGCTGGCCGCCCGAGAGCCTGACGCCGCGCTCGCCCACGATCGTGTCGTACTTCTTCTCGAAGGTCTCAGCGAACTCGTCGACGCGCGCAATCCGGCAGGCCTCGAGAATCGTCTCCTCCGGGGCGTCGGGGCGCGCGAAGGCGACGTTCTCGCGGATCGTCCCGTCGAAGAGAAACGTCTCCTGCAGGACGACGCCGAGCGCGGGGCGGTACGCGTCGAGACGAACGGTCGAAAGGTCGATGCCGTCGATGAGGACGCGGCCGCCCGTCGGCGCGTGGAACGCAACGACGAGGCCGATGATCGTGGACTTCCCGGAACCCGACGGGCCGACGAGCGCGGTCACCGTGTCCGGAGACGAGTGGAACGACACGCCGTGGAGGACTTCCTTGCCCTCTTCGTAGGCGAAGTGGACGTCCTCGAAGACGAGGTCGCCCGCGATGGATGCGAGCGGAACTGTCCGGCGAGGATCGGCGTCCTCCCGCCGCACCGCAAGGATCTCGCGCGTGCGCTCGAGGCCGGCGAGGGCTTCCGTGAGCTGCGTCCCGATCGCGACGATCTGGAAGATGGGGGCGACGAGGAAGCCGAGGAAGACCGTGTACGTGAAGAAGCCGCCGAGTGTGAGCGTCCCCGCGAGGATCTGGCGCGCGCCGACGAACATCACGACGGCGCCGACGACGCCGAGGAGGACCGTCGACGAGAGGCTCATGATGCTCGTCGACGTCAGAGTCTTGAGGACGTTGTCGAGGAGACGCTGGACGCCGGAGGCGAACGTCTTCTCCTCGCGCTCTTCGGCGTGGTACCCCTTCACGACGCGGACGCCGCCCAGCGACTCTGAGAGCCGGCCCGCGACCTCGGCGTGGAGCTTCGCGCGCTCGCGCATGATCGGCCGGATCGTCCCGAACGCCTTGTTCAGGACGAATCCGAAGCCCACGAGAAAGCCGAAAGCCATGAGCGTCATCGTCGCGCTGATCTTGAAGAGGACGACGAGCGCGATCGCGGCCGTCAGGAGCCCACCCGCGAACTCGACGAGACCCGTGCCGATCAGGTTCCTCACGCCTTCGACGTCGTTCATGATCCGGGACACGAGGGCCCCGGTTTTGTTCGCGTCGAAGTAGGCGACGGGGAGGCGCCCGACGTGCGCCTGGACCTTGCTCCGCAGCTCGGCGATGAGCCGCTGCGCGGCTTTCGAGAGGAGCTGCGTCAGCGAGAACGACGTGACGCCCTGGATGATCGTCGCGGCCACGATGCCTCCGAGGAGAGGGAGGAGCATCTCCGTGCGCCGCTTGCCGATCACGTCGTCGATCAGGAACTTCGTGGACGCCGGCAGGACGAGGCCCGAGACGCGGTTGACCGCCATCAGGACCATCCCGAGCGCGAGGATGCCCTTGCGCGGCGCGACGAGCGCCTTGATGTCCGGAAGGAGCGCCCGGAGCCGCTCCGATTTCGGCGGCTTCGGCCCCTCCTCCCGGAGCTTGCTGCCCGCCCGTTCGGGGTTCGGGAGGCGGCCCATCGGGCTCTTTATCGCGGCCAAGCGGTCTCTTCCTCCGTGAACGAGATGCCGCGCCGCGCGAGGCCCAACACGAACGCGTCCCAGAGCCGCGCGTCGCGGCCGAGGTTTTCCGGAGGGTGGACTCCCGGCGTCCGGAACGTCCCGTTCGCGAGGAGGTGGGCTCCGATCACGCACGGGAAACCCGTCGTCCGCGCCATGGACGTTGCGCCGGTCTTCGGATCCGTCCGATCGAAGAGGCCGTGGACGAGGCGGCAGGGAGCGCCGCCTCGCGAGCCGTGCGACTCGACCCTCAGGACCGTGAACTCTTCCTCGTCCGGCTTCCGCGCCCACTGCGGAAAGATGATCGCCTCGGCAACGGCGCGCGGAGCGACTCGGACGCCGCCCGCGTCGACGGGAGTCTCCGAGAAGAACCCGGTCTCCCGCAGGAAACGCATCTTCTCGGTGTGGCCGGGCCAGCGGAGCGTCCTCTCGCAGATGTTTTTCGCCTTCACCGTCGTCAGCACGGTCCTCAGGCCGTCGCTCAGGAAGCCCTCCAGCGTCCCGACGCCCGGCACCTCGAACGGCGCAACCTCGGACAGGGCCGGCTTCGTCACGAACTTCCCGTCCACCACGACGCGCGCGGGCCGCGTGTATTCCTCGAGGACGTCCGTCGGCGAGAAGACCGCGCAGTACTCCCACGGCGGGACGCGCTTGAACGGAAGGCCTCCGACGGAGATCACGACGGAGTCGAGCGGATCGAAGAGGGCCGCGGCGCGGCCGCACGCGAGGTTCGAGAGGCCGGGCGAGACGCCGCAATCCACGATGGCGGCGACGCCCTTCTCCTTCGCGAGCGCGTCGAGCGCGAGCGGGTCCTCGGGCGCGAACGAGATGTCCGAGACGGGCTTTCCGCAGTCGAGGACGGTCCGGAGCAACGCGTGCCCGAGAAAGCCGGGCACGGCGCCGACGACGACGTCCGCGCCGGCAATGGCGGCCGCGATCGCGACCGGGGAGGACAGGTCTTCGCGCCGCGTCGCGACGCGCGGCAGGCCTGCGAGGATGCCGAGTGCGTCTTCGCTTCGGTCGACGGCGGTGACGTCGAATCCGTCTTCGGCAAGCGTTCTTGCGACGAACGCTCCGACGAGCCCGGCGCCGAGAACGGTGACTCTACTCATGAGTTCATCTTGCCACGGGCTTCGTCAGGAGCAGGTTCATCCACTTCTGGCTCCGGGCGCGGCAGGCCTCGAGGATCTCGTCCCGCCGCAGGGGGCGTCGCTCCCGCTCAGGCCTCCCGACGTCCTCGAAGCGGAAGCCGAGCCCCTCGAGAGACGACAGGAGATTCCCCGCGTCGGCACGCGCCCGCTCGAGCGCCTCGGGCCAGATCTCGAGCAGCACCGTGACCTTCGGAAGGCCGAGCAGACGCCGTCCGCCTTCGACGACGAGCGCCTCCGCCCCCTGGACGTCCACCTTGACGAGGACCCCCGCGCCGAACCCCCGCGCCTCGTCCACGAACCCGTCGAGCGCGACGGTGTCGACCTCGAGCGAGCGGCCCGCGGGCGTGCGCACCGACCCCGCCTCGAAGGAGTGCGCCCCGAAGTTCGCCTCGTCGAGGTGCAGCCGTTCGACGCCGTCGCGGTTCGAGACGGCCGCCGGGATCGCCCGGACGTTTCCGAAGCCGTTCTCCGCGACGTTCCGGACGAGCAGCCCGAAGTTCCGCGGCTCGGGCTCGAAGGCATAGACGCGACCGGTCGGACCGACCGCTCGCGCCGCGAGGAGCGTGTAGTAGCCGACGTTCGCGCCCACGTCGAAGACGCACATCCCGGCCCGGGCGTGCGCGGCGAACGCCGCCGTCTCGGACGGCTCCCAGATTCCGTCGCCGAGGAGGCGAGCCGCGATGACTCGGTCGCGCGTGTCCACCCACATCGAGAGCCCGTCCACGGCGACGCGCCTTTCGCCGCCGGGGAACACGACGCGGTGGACGGCTGCGTAAATCCTCCGGACGCCCGGCACCCGCGCGAAGCCGGCCCGGTCGAGCGCGGCCGCGGCGCGGGAGAAGAGGCGCTGGATCATGGACGCGCGATTATGGGTCGTCACCAGAACGTTGTGATCTCGTCGTCCCGGTGCGGAGGCGGGAGGCCGGTGAGACGCGCGTCGCCGCGGCGAAGGCCGAGGCCCCAGGCCCGCCGATCCCAGCCCACCGCGAGTCGCTGCTGTATTCCGGCCGGCAGCATTCCGAGACGGTACGTAAAGACGACCCACGGGCACGCCTCGGGCGCGAGGGTCCCGGCCTCGGCCATCCACGAGCCCGCGCGCACGCCGGGCTCGAAGAGCGCGTCCAGATACCACTCGCGCGTGCAGGGCGGGAGAAAGTACGCGAGGCCCGAGGGGTCGAACACGCGTTCGCCCGGCTCGGCGAACCGGCGGAGCGTTCGCAGCGCTTCAACCTCTGGCCCGCGCGGTGCCGCCACGGACGTCCACCACGCCGAGCCGACCGGTGCCCGGAGGAAGAACGTCTGCACCGCCACGGCGAGCGCGGCCGCGCCCAGAAGCGTGGCGCGCCGCCTGCCGTCGAGCCACTCCGGCGCGACGTTCGCCACGAGGATGGCAGCGAACGGCGCGGGCAGCGCGAGCATGTACGGCCAGGGCATGGGGTGAACGAACGGGAAGGCGAGCGTGAGCGCGAGGAAGAGCGCCGCCCAGACCTCCGGCTCCGGCCTCCAGTCCCGCGGCCTGCGTCGCGCGACGTCGCGCAGCGCTGCTCCCGCTGCAAGAAGGCCCGCTCCCCAGAAGGCCGCGTCGAGCTGGAACGTCCGCGCGATTGGAGACTCCCACGGCGCGTGGCGGGCGCCCGTTGCTCCGAGACGCGTAAACGTGACGACCGTGTCGACGACCTGCGGCCAGACGCCGAGAGCAACGGCGAGTCCGGTCCACAGGGCGGCGACGGCCGCGGCGCCCGCGCCGAGACGTGCGAGCCGGCGCCGGTCACCGTCCGCGCGTAGCGCGCCGAAGGTGAGAACCGCCGCGCCGAAGAGAAGTCCCTTCACGTGGTGCGCGCAGACGAAGGCCGCGACGGCACCGAGCGGCGCGAAGTCCGCTTCGCGACCGCGGACGAGAAGACCGAACGCCACCAGCATGCCGGCGAGGATCGCGGCGTCGTAGCGGAACTCCACGCCGTGGGCGACGAAGGCATAGGAGAGGAGCGTCAGCGAGACGGCCGCGGCGGCCCGCCCCGGCGTCGCGCACGCCCGCCGCGCGGCCCACGCGAGAGCCGCGAGAACGGCCGCAGACGTCGAAAGTCTCAGGACGAGAAAGAGCGCTCCCGGGTCCGCAATCGCGCGGGCCGCCGCGCCGGCGACTACCGTCGCGGGCATGGCGAACGGCGGAGCCGACGGAACGCCGCCCGTCAGGAGCCAGCCCGCGCGCAGAACGAGCGTCTCGTCGAAGTGCAGGCGGCGCGTCGCGGCAACGGCCAGGAACGCCACCGCGAGGACGCCGGCAAGGGCGAAGACGATGCGCGCGGCGCGACTTTCCGTCACGGCAGCCCCAGCCGCGAGCGGAACGGCCGCTCGCGCTCCGGGTCGCTCACCTGAAGGAAGTAGAAGTGACGGAATTTCTCGTAGTCCTCGCGCACGCGATCGTCCGGGCGCGCACCCATCGCCGCGACGTAGCCGTCGAGCCAGGCCGGGAAGTCCGGGAACACCGCGCCCCGCCGCTTCCATTCCGCGAGTAGAACCGGGTCCCAGCGCAGCAGGAAGGCGCCGACGGGCCCGAAGCGGACCGGGACGACGGGGATGTAGAGCGGAAACCCCGAGAGGTCGTAGAACCGGGGGTGAAACGCGACGTGCAGGCGCCGCTCGAGCACCGCGTATGCGGGCTCGGGGAGCCTCTCGTGCCCCGGCCGGCCCCGCTGGCGAAGCAGCTGGCGTGCGATGTGGGGATCGGTCAGGCCGTGGCCCTCGACCGCGACCGGGATCTCGGCGCGATAGGCGAGACGCACCTCGGCGCCGAAGACAAGCGCCCGGACGGGGAGTCCGTCGAAGAAGCGCTTCAACGTGAGCGCCCGGAAGTCAGTCTCGGCGTTCCTGCGGAGGCTGTAGAACTCCCACTCGTTGGCGACGCCCGCGACGAAACGGCTCCCCGACACGGGCCGCGGAAGCCACGCGGGCAGGGCCGCCGGGAGCGCGGCGATGGCGAGCGCGGCGAGCGCGGGAAGCCGGGCCGGCAGCGCGCTGAACCCGAGGTCGAACAGGACGAGGAGAAACGGCGTCACCGGAATGAGCATCCGCGCGTACATGAAGTCGCCGCCGACGCGGGCGACGTAAAGGCCGTACGTCGTCACGAGGGCCGCCGCAAGCGCCACCCGCGGAGCCCAGTCGAACCTCAAGGCGTCGCGCCGGCCGGAGTCCTCCCTCCGCCAGCGCAGCGCGGCGACCAGCACGAGCGCAGGGCCCGCGGCGAGGATGCCGTATTTCGCGAGGTAGAGCTCTATGTAACGGAATCCCTGCCCCCACCACGCGACGTTTGCAGACTTCGCCCAGTAGGTATTCGGGACCAGCGAGCCGTAGTACGAGATTCGGAAGGCCGCCGCGGGAAGCCACAGCGCCGAAAAGCCCGCAGCATAGGCCGCTGCGGGGCCGGCGGCGCGCGACGTGGCGACGACGAAGACACCGCCCACGAGCGCGGGAACGACGCCATCCGGCCGGAGAAGGGTCGCGACGCCGAAGGCAACGCCCGCACAGGCGGCGAGACCCGACGAGCGGCGGCCGGTGAGGAGCACGTAGCCCGCCACGAGGACGAACGAGAAGGCCGACGTCTCGAGCCCCGAGGTCGCCCAGGCGCTCCAGTCTCCGTGCGCGGCGGCGCCGAACGCGGCGACGGGAACCGCGCACCACCACGCGGACGGCAGCCGCCTGACGACGCGGGCGTGGTCGACGGCGAGCAGCACGATCGACGCGCCGTAGAACGCGATCCCCCACGCGTTCGCCCAGGTCTCCGGAGCGATCCCGAGCCAGAATGCGGGCACCGTCCAGAGCACCCAGAGAAGATCCGTGAAGCCTTCGACGCGCTCGCCGGCGTTGAAGACGAGACCGGCGCCCCCCACGAGGTTCCGGGCGTACCGGAACACGATGTACGCGTCGTCACACGTCCACGCCTGACGCAGGGCCGAGGACACGCCCCAGAGAACGGCCGCCGCGAGAAGGCCGAGGACGAGCCCGCGTCGCGGGGCGAGGCCCGCGGCGGCGTCGACACCCCGGCTCATGGCGCGCATGTCAGCCGAGTGTACCGATCCAACGCGAAAGTGGCGACGCGACATCGCGGTATTCTCACGGAGCACATGGCGGCCGAAGCTCCCACGCGCACAGCGTCCCCCGAGGCGCCTCGGCGCTCTGCCGCTCTCGGCCGGGCGTTCTCCCTTGCGGCGGCGGCCGCGGTGGCGCTCCTTACGCTTTGGTCCGGGCGCCGCTTCTTTCACGACGATGCGTTCATCACGTTTCGCTACGTAGAGAGAGTCTGGACAGGCAACGGTCTGTCCTAGACGGCCGGCGCTCCGGTGGAGGGGTATTCCCACCCCCTCTGGCTCGGTCTCCTTTCGCTCGCTAGGCCCCTCCCCTTCACGCTCGCCGCCTTGCCGCGCGCTTTCGGCCTCGCCTCCCTCGGCGCCATCTTCGTCGTCTGGGCGCGTGCCCGGCTCGCACCGGAGTTGCTGCTCGTCCTGGTCTCGTTTCCCGGTCTCGTCCTCTGGAGTCTCGGTGGCCCCGAGACGACATTCGTCAGTCTCCTCCTGCTCACCGGCTTCGTCGAGGCCGCGGCGCTTCTCGATCCGGTGCAGGCCGGTCGCCCGGACCGGCCGGTCGTTTTCGCGCTCGCATACGCCGGCGCGAGCGAGATCCCAGGCGACGAAGAGAACGGCGAGAACTAGACCTACTGCCCGAGACCGGCCCGAACGGGCTAGAAACGGCGTGACGAAGAGCGGGATGCACCCGAGATAGAGGGGTAGAAGTGGCAGGCAGTAGCGCTGGTGGTAAAACGCCTCTGGATCAACCGGGGGTGCCGAGGCGAACGAGGCCGCGAAAAAAGCAATCGCGGTGAGGATCGCGGCCGCCGAGGAGGCGAACGGAATTAGCCGCGGATCCCGAATTCGGCGCACGAGCACGATCAGGCATGCGAGCCCGAGCAGAACGACGTGGATCGGCTGGAGGAGCGCGGAAATTCGCGGCAGGAGGAGTCCGAAGCCGCGCGCCGCCGAGGACCACGGGCACGCGCCGCCGAGACCGAACTTCGCATAGAACGGGGCCGGAAGCGGGAGCCCCGTGAGCGCGACATTTCGGACGGCAAGCGCCAGGAAGCAGAGGCTGGTCCCCGCGGCGGCTGCGAGCACGGCGCGCAGACGCGAACGTCCGCGGGGCGAGCGGCATCAGCAGCGATAGCGATAGGCTGCAGAACGCGAGCTCCGTTCGCGCGAGCGGGGCCACCACGCTCACCGCGTCCAGCTGCAGGGGTGTTCCTGGCGCAGCAGCGGCGGTGAGACCAACCGCCACGAGGGATGCGAGCGGCACCTCCATCCCGCTGACGGACGCCGCGAGCAGGTGGGGTTGGAAGAGGACGAGAGCCGCGGCGAGGAATGAAGCTGGCCGGCCCGCTCCCCGGCCAACCGCACCGCACACGAGCGCGCCGGCCGTCAACGCGTGAACCCGAAGCCGATCCACTTAAGCCGAGCCACGGCAGCCGCCGCAACCGGGACGCCCACGTGCCCGACGGCCGCGAGGGCTCCCCACAGAAGCGACGTCTCCGCTCGCGGGCTCACCCGGGTTGTACGCGAGCGTCCCCGTGCGAGCGATCTCGCGCCCGTACACGGCGTGAATCCACGCGTCGTCGAGCGGAAGCCCGCGATCTTTGAGATAGGTCCCGCCGCAAGGCACAAGCAGCGCCGCGGCGGCTAGGAGCCCTAGAACGACGGCTACGACGGCCGCAACCACAGGCCCGCGATCGCGGCGACCCTGCGTGTCTACCGTCATCGCCTCGTGGGTGATCGACGGCCGCGGAACTCTGCCCTCAGGCGTTCGCTCATTTAGAGGGGTCTCTGCATGCAGTCTACCGAAGCGTCGCCATGTCAAAGCGCAGCCGAGATTCGGCGAGAAGCACGAGAGGAGTCGCCCGGGGCTCTGCTATCCTGACAACACGCGTCCACCGCTCGAAAGATGAATCACCTCCTGGGCGAGCGTTTCCTTCGGTTCATCGTCGTCGGAGGCGTCAACACCGTCTTCGGCTATTCCGTCTTCGCCCTGTTCATCCTCTTTCACGTGCATTATGCGATCGCGGCGTTCCTCTCGACCGTCTGCGGAGTGCTCTTCAACTTCCTGACGACGGGCCACTTCGTGTTTGGAAACCGGGATGCGTCGCGGCTCCCGCGCTTTTTCGGGGTTTATGCCGTCTCCTACGTCGTTGGCGTGCTCCTTCTCCGACTCTCGGAGATTCTCCGAATCGACGTCCTCGTGGCAGCTGCCGTTCTGGCTCTCCCGATGGCCGCCTTCTCCTACACGCTCAATCGCCTCTTTGTCTTCCGGACCGCCGCATGACGCGCCTTCCCGAAGCCGATCTCCGCCACGTTCTGGCGAGAACCGAAGGGTTCTGGCCGGGCGTCCGCAATCGGCGGTTCTTCTTAACGGGGGGCACCGGCTTCGTCGGGCGCTGGCTGGCCGAGAGCGCGGTCTACGCGAACGACCGGATGGATCTCGGCCTGACCCTGACGATTCTCACGCGGGATCCCGGTGCATTCCGAAGCCGGGCTCCTCATCTCGCGGACCATCCGGCCGTCTCTCTCCACCGGGGGGACGTGAGGGACTTCGTCTTTCCCTCCGGTGAGTTCCAGCACGTCCTCCACGCGGCGTTCGATTCGTCGAGACGGCCGCCGGACCGCGAGGTGTGGGACACGATCGTCCACGGCACCGAACGGCTGCTGGAGTTCGCGCACGGCTGTCGTACGAAGAGCGTCCTCCTCGTCAGCTCCGGCGCCGTCACCGGGCCCCAGCCCCCCGGAATCACCCACGTTCCGGAGGACTTCCCGGGCGCTCCCCCGCCCACGCCGGAGTTCGTGTACGGCGAGGCGAAACGCGCGGCCGAGCTGGTCTCGCTCATCGCGGGCCGGGAGCTCGGCCTTTCAATCAAGATCGCCCGCGGATTCACGTTCGTGGGTCCCCTTCTTCCTCTCGACGCTCACTTCGCGATCGGCAACTTCATCGCAGACGCACTGGCGAAGCGGCCGATCCGCGTTCGCGGCGACGGGACTCCGGGCCGCTCGTACCTCTACGCGGCCGACCTCGCAATCTGGTTGCTGACCATCCTCTTCCGCGGGCGGCCAGGAGTCCCCTACAACGTCGGGTCCGAGCACGAGGTTACGATCGCCGAGCTCGCCCGCTTCGTAGCGCGCGCGATCGACCCCCGCTTGCCCGTGGAGATCGCCGGAATGCCGCTGGGCGGCCCGCCGGTGAGATACGTCCCCTCGACCAGACGCGCTCGCGAGGAGCTGGGCCTCGAACCATCCGTAGATCTACTCGAATCGATCCGGCGCACGGCGGACTGGTATTCTGAGATCCACTCATCGCGATGAAGAGCATCAGCGTCCTAACGCCCTGCTTCAACGAGGAGGAGAACGTCCTGCAAGTCTACGAGCAGGTGCGGGCGGTTTTCGCAAACCTCGGGCAGTATCGTTACGAGCATCTCTTCATCGACAACGCCTCCACGGACCGCACGGTCGAGATCCTGCGGGGGCTTGCACGATCCGACGGCAACGTGAAGATCATCGTGAACCGGCGGAACTTCGGCCATATCCGTTCTCCTCACCACGGCATGCTTCAGGCACATGGGGACGCGGTTGTCGCGCTGGTCGCGGATCTACAGGATCCGCCGACTCTGATTCCCGCATTCCTGGAGCGGTGGGAGCAGGGCTTCAAGGTCGTGCTCGGCGTCAAGCGCACGAGCGAGGAATCCTGGACGATGTTCACCGCCCGTCGGTTCTACTACGGTCTCATCCAGCGCCTTTCCGACGTCGAGCTGATCCCGAACGCCACGGGCTTCGGCCTCTACGACCGCGAGTTCGTGGAGATGGTGCGGCAACTCGACGACCCGTATCCATACGTCCGGGGCCTCATCGCCGAGCTGGGCTTCGATTGCGCCACGATTCCCTATGACCAGCCGGTCCGGCGGCAGGGCCTTACGAAGAACAATTTCTTCACGCTCTACGACCTCGCGATGGTTGGGATCACGAGCCACTCGAAGCTGCCCTTGAGGCTGGCGACGCTGGCCGGATTCACGCTCTCGGCCCTGAGCCTGCTCGTAGCCTTGGTTTACACGATCTACAAGCTGATCTTCTGGAACCAGTTTCCGGTCGGAATCGCGCCCCTCGTGATTGGGCTCTTCCTCTCCTTTTCCGTCCAGCTCTTCTTCATGGGGCTCCTTGGCGAGTACGTCGCGGTCATCCACACGCGCATCATGCGTCGACCCTTGGTGGTCGAGAAGGAGCGCGTCAACTTCGACGATAAGGCCGCACCCACTCAAGGCAGCGTCAGCACCCGTCCTTCGTAGCAAAGAACGGTCGACAGCGTGTTGCAGATCTCTTCCGCCCAGACATAGCTCGCCACGAGGACCGGCGTGCGCCGTCCCCGAAGGGAGGCCGTTGGCGCGATGACGTGGCCAGCGAAGGTCTTCCCGTGCAGACCTGTGTTGCTGTCCACGACGCCGACGATCCGAGCGGCCCCCAGCGAGGCCGTCTCCATGAGCCGGGCCGCGAGCGACCCCGCACCCCACAGAATGACCTCCTCTCCACTGTCGGCCAACGAGGCGAGCACCTTTTCCAGGCCGGCGAGACGTTCCCGGCCGAGGTCCACGTAACGGCGAAGGGGACCCGGATCGTTCCGCCGAAGGGTCACCGAGGACAGAGTGTCCGCACGGATCCAAAGAGACGTGAGGACCGGAAAAGATGTCCGTCCCACGTTTGCAACCTCGTCCCGCACGAGCACGGGAGCCAGTCCGCGGGGGCGAAGGAGGTTCTCGAGGCTCTGGCGCGTGAAGTAGTTGACGTGCTCGATGGAGAACTCCAGAAAGGGCTCCTGAGGGTCCAAGCCGAATCGGTCGGCGTCCGGCACCTGAACGAGCAGAACACCTCCCGGCCGCAGAAACTCGACGATCTGCGCCATCGCCCGCGGAAGCTCAACAAGATGCTCGAGCACCGAGGAAAGGAGGACGACATCAAACGGTTCGCTCGGCCGAAACTCCGAAAGAGGGGCCGTGACGACCTCGACACCGTGCAGCCGCTCTGCCGCCTCGCGGCACTCGGGCGCCGGATCCACACCAAGCAGATTCGTGTAACCGGCCCGAGCGAAGGACGAAAGGAGACGGCCCGTGGAGCAGCCAACGTCGAGGATGCGGGCCGAGGTCGAAGGCGTCGCGATCGGTTGCTCCTGGAGGAAGCGATCCAACAAATGGAAGAGCCCGGCCTGGACCGCCACGTGACCCGGCGCCTCTCCGTCAGAGCCCTCGTAGAGGTACTTCCGATTTCCCGCGTAGTAGGCCTCCAGTTCCTGACTCGAGGGCAGATTCCTGGCGAATCCGAACCCGCACACGACGCAGGCCACGACGTCGTAGGAGACCCTCTGCCCTCCTGGGAGGCGGAAAGGCTGGCCGTGCAGAAACTCCAGATCCCGCCCTCCGCAGACCTCGCAAAGCCTGCCGTCTCCACCGAAGGCCGGGTCCATCGTTCCCGCTATCATAGAGGGGTCAAGCCGAATCGCTGCGCCGATGCGAGCTCCTGAGGAGGGCAGCCGTGAGTAACGAAATCTTCAACGAGCTCTTCGTCCTGGAGTTGGCCAACAACCACCTCGGGAACCTCGAGCGGGGGCTGAAGATCATTCAGGACGTCTCCAAGGTCGTCCGCTACAACGGGATCAAGGCCGCCATCAAGCTTCAGTACCGCGACGTCGACAACTTCATTCACAAGGACTTCCGGAATCGTACGGACATCCGATACATCAAGAAGACAATGGACACTCGGCTGACGCCGGACGCCTATGGGGCCCTGGTCGAGGCGACGCGGCAGAATGGCTGCCTTCGGATGGCGACCCCATTTGACGAGGCATCCGTCGATCTCTGCCAGGCCCAGGACGTCGACATCATCAAGCTTGCGAGCTCCGACCTGAACGACTGGATGCTCATCGAGAGGATCGCGAAGACGCGAAAGCCGGTCATCGCCTCCACGGGCGGCTCCACACTCAAGGACCTCGACGATCTCGTCAAGTTCTTCAGCAACCGCTCCATTCCGCTCGCCCTCAACCACTGCGTCTCGCTCTATCCCACGGAGGACCGGGACCTGCAAATGAACCAGGTCGATTTCCTCGTCCGTCGGTACCCGGGCCACGTTATCGGATTCTCCACGCACGAGTATCGGGACTGGACCTCCTCAATGGTCATCGCGTACTCCAAGGGAGCGCGCACGTTCGAGCGGCACGTCGACATCGACATGGACGGCGCTGCGGTCTCCCCGTACTGCTCGCGCCCGGAGGACCTCGACCGTTGGTTCAAGGCCTTCCTGAAGACCAAGGAGATGTGCGGGGCGCCGGGTAGTGAAAAGCGGATGCCGCTCGAGAAGGAGATTCGTTACCTCGACGACCTCGTCCGCGGGGTCTACGCCAGAAACGAACTCTCCACAGGCCACGCCCTGACCGATGACGACGTTTACCTGGCCATCCCCCTCCAGAAGGGCCAGATCTCCTGCCGGGAACTGATGCGGGGCGAAGTCCTGACACAGCCGTGCCCCAAGGACGCTCCGATCTCGATCGACATGTTCGACAACCCCTACTCGAAGAACGAGTCGCTTCGAGCGCTGATCGAGAAGCGCGGCCTCTGACCACCCGGCGGACACGTAATGCGCGTCGCCGACTACATCGCCCATTTCCTGACCGACCGCGGAATCCGACACGTCTTCCTGGTCACGGGCGGGGGCGCCATGCACCTGAACGACGCCTTCGGCCGCTGCCGGAAGTTGGAGCTGGTGGCGTGCCATCACGAGCAGGCCTGTGCCATGGCCGCCGAGAGTTACTTCCGGCTCACGGGCCGGCTCGCGGCAGTCAATGTCACGACCGGGCCCGGCGGTCTCAATGCGCTGAACGGAGTCTTCGGCGCCTTCACCGATTCGCTCGGAATGATCGTGGTCTCGGGGCAGGTCAAGCGCGAAACGATGGTGGCGCCGACGGGCCTCCCCCTCCGCCAGCTGGGCGACCAGGAGGCCGACATCGTTCGCATCGTAGCGCCCCTGACGAAGTACGCCGCGACGGTGATGGAGCCGGCGTCGATCCGCTACCACCTGGAGAAGGCCCTCTTTCTGGCCCTCGAAGGGCGCCCCGGTCCCGTCTGGCTGGACGTCCCGATCGACGTCCAGGCGGCTCTCCTCGAGACGACCGAGCTTCCCGGGTTCGACCCTGACGCCGAGGGTCTGCGACGAACCAGGGGCGATCTCGAAGAGTCCGTCCGGACGATCCTGACCCGACTGCGTTCGGCGTCGAGGCCGGTCGTGCTGCCGGGCGCTGGCGTTCGGATCTCCGGAGCGTACCCGGAGTTTCTGGAGACAATCGAGCGCCTCGGCATCCCCGTCGCGACGGCATTCAACGCCCACGATCTCCTGCCCGACGACCATCCCGTCTATGTGGGACGCCCAGGTACCGTAGGCGACCGCGCAGGGAACTTTGCCGTACAGAACTCCGACTTCCTCCTCGTCCTGGGATGTCGTCTCAACATCCGGCAAATCGGCTACGAGTGGAAGGGCTTCGCCCGGGCGGCCTGGAAAGCGATGGTCGACATCGATCCGGCCGAACTGACGAAGCCCACGCTCAGGATCGACCTCCCGATCGAGGCCGATCTGAACGAGTTCTTTCGGACCCTTCTTGCTCAGAACCCGTCTGGTCCATCGCCCGCTCACCGCGAGTACCTGGCCTGGTGTCAAGAACGGCGGGTGAGGTATCCCGTCGTCCTTCCCGAATACAGCCGCACGCCGGCCCCCGTCAACCCGTACGTCTTCGTCGAGGCGCTCACCAACCAGCTCGCTGAGAACGACATCGTTGTCACAGGCGACGGCACGGCCTGCGTCTGTACCTTTCAAGCAGCCCGGATCAGGAAGGGACAGCGGCTCTACTCCAACTCCGGCTCCGCATCGATGGGCTACGACCTCCCCGCCGCTATCGGGGCCTGTCTCGGCGCCGGGCGCCGGCGCGTGATCTGCCTTGCAGGCGACGGCAGTCTCCAGATGAACCTGCAAGAGCTCCAGACCGTGAGCACGCACCGCCTCCCGATCAAGCTCTTCGTCCTCAACAACCAGGGCTATCACTCCATCCGGCAGACCCAGCAGAGCTACTTCCCGGACAACATCGTCGGCTGCGGCCCCGGCAGCGGGCTCGGCTTCCCCGATCTCAAGAAGCTCGCTCCGGCCTTCGGCCTTCCCTTTCTTCGGATCGAACGCCACGCCGAGCTGGATATAACCATCGACGAGGCACTTCGCCGGGATGGGCCCATCCTATGTGAAGTCGTCCTCGACGTCCTCCAGCCTTTCGCACCCAAAGTCGCGTCGAGGCGCCTCCCCGACGGGCGCATGGTCTCCTCGCCACTCGAGGACCTCGCGCCCTTCCTCGATCGCGAGGAGTTTCGCGAGAACCTCCTGATTCCGCCGCTCCGGTCCTAGGCGGAGCCTTCCCGAAGGCTAGACGGGAATCGCATAGAGGACGAGATCGAATCCGTCGAAGGCGTGCAGACGCAGGTGGAACCGGTAGCCGACATCCCAACGACTCAGGAGCAGCGGGATCTCCCACAGGTGCCCCGGCCGGTGATAGACGCAGACAGCCAGCCCGGGACGGTGGCGCCGGATGAGGCGGGCGGCCCCTTCAAGAGCCTCCGTCTCGCTTCCCTCGACGTCCAGCTTGATCAGGTTCGGCCGAAAGTTCACGAGCGCATCGTCAAGCGCCACGAAAGGCACCAAGGCATCGCCGGCCACGCCCGCTCGGCTCGCCTCTCCGAGACCCGAGCGGAACGGGAGTAGCCCGGTCCTCGAGCCGAGGCCGCAGGGCCAGAGCGTCAGCTCGAACGGCCACGTGGAAAGCTGCGATCTCGCCCCGCCCGCCAGCCTTCCAAAGCTCTCGAGGTCGGGCTCGAAGGCGGCTGCGGCCTCTATCGGCTGACCAGCTCTCTCGAACGCAACGAGCGAGTCGCCGTCGTAGGCGCCGCCATCCACGAGGCGTAATGGGCGGATCGGGGGCCAGCCCGGCAGGTCCGATGGAAGGTACTGGATCTCGGTAAGGCGAGGTTTCGGCAAAGAGCGGTAGTCGCCGCTCCGCCGGAAGCTCATCAGCCCATCGAAGAGGGTGCGGCTGGTTTCATCCTGAAACAGCTCCGCGGCTGCGGCGATGGGGGCTTCATGCCTTGCGTACGTCTCCCGATCCGTCAACCAGAAGCGATCTCCGAGCTCCCCGGGAAACGAAGCGTGGAAGTCCACGAATGAGATGACCGGACCGTAACCGAGGCTCTCGAGCTTCGCCTCGACCTCGGAGACATCCACTCCCCTGTTGAAGATCGTGATGATGACCGGCAGACCCTGGTCGCGAGGTCCCTCTTCGGGTTTCAGCAGCGGAAGGCCGTCCCATTGCGCGCCGGGAGTCGCGTTTCGATCCAGGACAGAGGGGATGCGGATTCCGTGGCGAGACAGAACGTGCCGGACGTCTCTTCCCACATTTCCGGCGCCGTAAAGAATCGTTTCCTTCCGGTCGGCGAGGACCTTCGCAAAGGGTTTCGCCGACAAGTCCCCACCGGCCCTCACGCTTCGCTCGCCACGATCTGGAAGTCTAGGCGACAAACCGTAGAATGACCGCATGATCGCCCTGCCAACCCAGGCCCCTTCATGAAGACCATTCTTCTGGCCGGTGGCCTGGGAACCCGGCTCGCCGAGGAGACGGCCATGGTGCCGAAGCCGATGGTAGAGATCGGCGGACGGCCGATTCTCTGGCACATCATGAACATTTACGCCGCGCAGGGCTTCACCGAATTCCTCGTGGCGCTGGGTTACAAGGGCGAGGTGATCAAGGACTACTTCCTGAACTTCCATACGCGAAGCGCGGACCTGACGATCCGATTGGGACGTGACGAGAAGGAGGTCCACGCGAGTGCACAGCCAGACTGGACCGTTCACCTCGTCGACACGGGATCCGCGACCCAGACCGGTGGACGGCTGCGCCGCCTCGCGTCGTGGATCGGGGGCGACGATACTTTCATGATGACGTATGGAGATGGCGTGGCCGACATTGACATCAGAAAGCTCCTGGCATTCCACCGCTCTCATGGCCGGTTGGCAACCGTGACCGCGGTTCGGCCGCCGGCCCGCTTTGGCGGGTTGAGTCTCAAGGGGGATTCGGTCGCTTCCTTCGACGAGAAGTCACAGACAGGCGAGGGCTGGATCAACGGAGGATTCTTCGTGCTCGAGCGCTCCGTCCTCGATCTGATCCCGGGCGACCAAACTTTCTGGGAGCTCGAGCCCCTGGAGACGCTCGCATCGAGAGGCGAGCTGATGGCATTCAAACACGAGGGATTCTGGCAGCCGATGGACACCCTGCGCGAGAAGCGGCACCTCGAGGAGCTCTGGGCCATGGGCCGCGCCCCGTGGAAGGTGTGGCCGTGAGCTCCTGGCGGGGGCGCACCGTCCTCGTCACGGGCGCCACAGGCCTCGTCGGCTCCTGGCTCGTGCCTCGGCTACTTTCGGACGGCGCCGACGTCGTCGCGCTGGTTCGGGACGGGGACCCGCAATCCGAGCTCGTGCGCAGCGGCACCATCCGGCGCTGCACCGTCGTCTCCGGCCGCCTAGAGGCGACCGACGATGTCGAGCGGGCGGTCGTCGAGCATGAGACGGACACCATCTTTCACCTCGGTGCGCAGACCCTGGTGGGAGCGGCCTTCCGAAGCCCGCTCGCGACGTTCGAGTCCAACATCCGGGGCACGTACCAGCTCCTGGATGTTTGCCGGCGGCACGCGGACCTCGTCCGGCGCGTCGTCGTGGCCTCGAGCGACAAGGCGTACGGCGAGGCGTGCAACCTCCCCTATACGGAAGAAATGCCGTCCGACGGCCGCCACCCGTACGACGTCTCGAAGAGCTGCGCCGACCTCCTGGCGCAGACCTACGCCGAGACCTACGGGCTCAACGTCGGGATCGCCCGCTGCGGGAACATCTACGGCGGTGGCGACCTCAACTGGAGCCGGATCGTCCCGGGCACGATCCGTTCGGCGCTCGAAGGGAAGGCCCCCGTCATCCGGTCCGACGGTTTCTACACCCGCGACTATCTCTACGTTGCCGACGTCGTGCACGCCTACCTCGCGCTGGCGGAGAAG
>JBBQDQ010000017.1:0-32935 GCA_038319835.1 Thermoanaerobaculia bacterium
AGACGCCCGTCCCGCTCCCGCCCCCGCCGCCCGAGAACTAACGCCCTCGAGGGCCCGCCCGAGGAGAGCGCCGACGGCCTCCGCCTCGAGCAGGAAGGCGTCGTGTCCGTGCGTCGAGCAGATCTCGGCGTACGCCGCGCCCGCCTCGCGCGTCCAGCCGCGGACGACGTCTTCGGAGTAGAGCCCGTCGGCGGTGATGCCGACTCCCGTGATGCGCGGGCCCGCCGCCGCGAGCGCGGCTGCGGCCCCGCCCCGGCCACGCCCGACGTCGTGGGCGTCCATCACGCCGAGGAGCGTACGGTAGCTTTTCGCGTCGAAGCGCGACACGAGCTTCGCGCCGTGGCGCGAGAGATACGACTGGACGGCGAACGGCTCGTCCGCGCCGCCCTGCCGGCCGAAACGGCTCTCGAACTCCTGCGGGGTCCGGTACGTGAGCATGCCGGCCATCCGCGCGATCGCGAGGCCCGCCTCGGGACCGCCCGCGTCGAGGGCGCGGCGCTGGACGTGGTTCCACCCGATGGCCCACGCCGTGTGGGCCGCAGGCGCAGCGAAGACGACGGCGGCGCGCGTGTGCTCCGGAAGGGAAGCCGCCCATTCGAGCGCGACCATCCCGCCGAGGGAGCCGCCCGTGACGAGGGCGAGAGAAGGGATCCCGAGAGATTCTATGAGTGAGAAGACAAGACGCGCCTGGTCGCGCGTCGTCACCGAGGGGGTCAAGGGGGGCGCGGAAGCCCCCCTCGCAAGGCTTTTGTACGTCGTCCCGTAGCAGGATCCCAGCAGGTTTGGGCACAGGACCGCCCACCTGTTCGTGTCCACGGCCTTGCCGGGACCGATCACCGAGCCCTTCCACCCGCCGAGCGTCTCGGGCGAACCGGTCAACGAATGGAACACGAGAACGAGGTTGTCGCGCCGCTCGTTGATCTCGCCCTCGAGGACGTACGCCTGCTGGACGTCGCGCAGGACCTCGCCGGACTCGAGCGTGAAGCGCGCCGTGACGTGGGAGCGCGGCGCGGTCACGATCGCACTGCCTTGCCGAGCGCCTGGTCGAGGTCCTCCGTGAGGTCCTCGGCGTCCTCGATGCCGACGGAGAGCCGGATGAGGTCGGGCGTGACGCCCGCCGTGACGCGGTCCTCGGGAACGAGCTGCTCGTGGGTCGTCGACCACGGGTGGATCACGAGGCTCTTGGCGTCGCCGACGTTCGCGACGAGTGAGAAGAGCTTCGCGTGCGCGATCACGGCCTTCGCCTGCTCCTCGCCGCCCTTGACGCCGAGCGTCAGGACGCCGCCGTAGCCGCCCTTCAGGTAGCGCGTCGCAGACTCGTGCGCCGGGTGCGAGGGCAGGCCGGGGTAGCGGACCCACGCGACGGCGGGGTGCGCCTCGAGGAAGCGCGCGACGGCAAGGGCGTTCTCGCTGTGGCGGCGGATGCGCAGGTGCAGCGTCTCGAGGCCCTGCAGGAAGAGGAACGCGTTGAACGGCGAGAGGGAGGCGCCGACGTCGCGCAGGAGGACGACGCGCAGGCGCACCGCGAAAGCTGCCGCGCCGAAGGCGTCCGCGAACGAGAGTCCGTGGTACGCGGGCTCGGGATCGCGGTAGAAGGATTTAAAGCGCGGGTTCGAGCTCCAGTCGAAGGTCCCGCCGTCCACGACGACCCCGCCGATCGCGGTCCCGTGACCGCCGATCCACTTCGTGGCCGAGTGGACGACGATGTCGGCCCCGTGCTCGATCGGGCGGCAGAGGAGCGGCGTCGCGAACGTGTTGTCCACGACGAGCGGCACGCCGGCCGCGTGTGCGACATCCGCGAGGGCTCGGAAGTCCGCGACGTCGAGCTTCGGGTTGCCGATCGTCTCGACGTAGACGGCGCGTGTCGTCGCGTCGATCGCGGCCGCCACCTCTTTCGGGTCGTTCGCGTCCACGAACTTCGTCCGGATCCCGAGGCGGGGAAGCGTGTGCTGGAAGAGCGTGTAAGTCCCGCCGTAGAGCGCCGAGGACGAGACGATCGTGTCGCCGGCCTGGGCGAGGTTCAGGAGCGCGAGCGTCTGGGCGGCCTGGCCGCTGGCGGTCGCGACGGCCGCGACGCCGCCCTCGAGCTCGGCGATCCGGCGCTCGAAGACGTCCGTCGTGGGGTTCATGAGGCGCGTGTAGATGTTCCCGAACTCGCGCAGGCCGAAGAGGCTCGCGGCGTGGTCCGGGCCGTTGAAGACGTACGAGGTCGTCGCGTAGATGGGGACGGCGCGCGCGTTCGTCGTGGGGTCGGCCGTCTCCTGCGCGGCGTGGACGGCGAGCGTGCCGGGGCGGTAGCGGGGTTTCTGTTCGACGGCGGTCGTGGACATGGGGCGTCTCCTTCTCCGTTTCGCTTCTCGGACACAAAAAAACCGGCCCTCTCGTGTGAGAGGGCCGGTCGGGTTTCCGAGTCTTGCTCGGGCCGCTGGTTCGAAGACGGTTACGTCGTCGAGCCTCCGTCCACCTCGCGCGAGGCGCAGTTCATGCACATGCACATGGGCATGCACATGCAGGACGCGGCGGCGGAGGCGGTGCGGACCGTCATGGTCGAGGGACGGTAGGGAAACGGAGGAGCGCTGTCAAGAAAGAAATCAGTAGCG
Organism: Thermoanaerobaculia bacterium; assembly: GCA_038319835.1. Taxonomy (GTDB): domain Bacteria; phylum Acidobacteriota; class Thermoanaerobaculia; order UBA5066; family UBA5066; genus Fen-183. The sequence continues at coordinate 2,601 of JBBQDQ010000017.1, forward strand.
GTCGCGGCCGCCGCCGCCGCCGCCGGTGCGCGGCTCCTGCGGGCGGGCCTCGTTCACGCGCAGCGCGCGGCCGTCGAGCTCCTGGCCGTTCAGGGCGCTCATCGCCTTCTGGGCGTCGCCGTCGGCCATCTCGACGAAGCCGAAGCCCTTCGACTGGCCGGTCTCGCGGTCCGAGATGACGCGCGCCGACTCGACGGCTCCGTAGGCCTCGAACGTGGAACGGAGGACGTTGTCGTTGACCGAGTAGGGGAGGTTTCCAACGTAGAGCTTCATGAGAACGAGTCCTATTCTTACTTTCTATTCAGAGACGGTAAAACGGACCGCGTGAGCGGCCAGCGGTCTGGAAGATGGTGGAAAGGTGTCGGGGCGGCGGCCTCTGGAATATGACAGCATCGGAAAAAGGGAAAGTCAAATCCATGCCGACACTGGAATTCGCTCTGGACCTCCCCGGGGTGACGCAACGCGCAATCTGGGATTTCCACGGCGACCCCCGCGTCCTCGAGCGCCTCACGCCGCCCGGCAAGGAGGTCCGCGTCGTCGAACGGCCGGACGCGATGGGCGCGGGCGCCCGTGTCGTGATCCGCGTGAAGCAATTCGGCCTCTGGCTCACGTGGGTGTCCCTCATCGAGGCGTGGGAGCCCGAGTCCCGTTTCGTGGACGTGCAGGAGAAGGGCCCGTTCGCGTCCTGGCGGCACGAGCACCTGATCGGCGACGGCCGGCTCCGGGACCGCGTGACGTACGAAGTTCCCTTCGCCACGCTCGGGGGACGGCTCGTGGACGCGTCGATCGTGAGGCCCGACCTCGTCCGCATGTTCGCGCACCGCCACGCCGTCACGTGCGAGGCGCTCCTCCGCTAGGATCGGACGATGATCGTTTCCACGCTCTTGGCAGTGGCCCTTTCGGCGTCCTCCGCTTCCCAGGCCAAGGCCGACCTCCTCGCCGCGCACGGCGAGGCCCAGCGCGCGCGCATCGAGCGCGGCGTCGACCAGGCCGCCTCCCTCTGGCGGGCCGCGGACGGCGACGGTGCGGCCTTCGTCGCGTTCGCGAGGGAGAACTTCGCGTCCGATCCGAAGGTCCTCGACGGGCTCCTTCTGCGCTTCGAGGAGAATCTCGAGTCGCTGGATGGCTACATGCTCGAGGTCGGCCGCGACCTCTCCCGGCGGACCGTCATCGAGATGGGGCCGATTTTCCCCGTCGACCGCCTCTTCGGCGCGTGGGAGCCCGCGGCGCACACGGGCGAGGACCTCTTCGCGCAGAAGATCGCGTTCGTCGCGCTCCTGAACTTCCCGCTCTCGACGCTCGAGGAGCGACTCGACGAGGGCGGCACGTGGACGCGGCGGCAGTGGGCCGAATCGCGCCTCGCACGGCGGTTCGAGACGCGCGTCCCGGCCGACGTCGCGCAGGGGATCGCGAAGGCCTACGCGGATGCCGAGCTCTACATCGCCGAGTACAACGTCTGGATGCACCACGTCGTGGACGCGAAGGGGACGCGACTCTGGCCGAAGGGCCTGAAGCTCCTCTCGCACTGGAACCTCCGCGACGAGATCAAGGCGAACTACGCGTCGAAGGACGGATTCGGCAAGCAGCGCCTCATTGCGAAGGTCATGGACCGCATCGTGACGCAGACGATTCCCGCCGCCGTCGTCGACAACCCGACGGTCGACTGGGATCCGTTTACGAACGCGGTCACGGCGGTGCCGGCCGCGGAGGTCGAGCCCGGCGGGCGCCCGAAGCCGCCGGCCGCCGAACGCGAGCCCGACACGCGCTACGAGCGGCTCCTCGCCTGCTTCCGCGCCGCGCGGGCCGCGGACCCGTTCGCACCGACGGCGCCGACGCTCGTTCGCCGCCGCTTCGACGTGGACCGCGAGATTCCCGAAGCGCGCGTCGAGGCGATGTTCACGGAGATCCTGACCTCGCCCCTGATCCCGCGCATCGCGGCGGTGATCGAGAAGCGCCTTGGCCGGAAGCTCGAGCCGTTCGATGTCTGGTACGACGGGTTCCGCACGCGCGCCGCCTATCCCGAGGGCACGCTCGACGCGCTCACGAAGAAGAAGTACCCGACCGCCGAGGCCTACAAGGCCGACCTGCCGCGTCTCTTCGAGGGCCTCGGCTTCACGGGATCGAAGGCGCGCTGGCTCGCGGACCGGATCGTCGTCGACCCGTCGCGCGGCTCGGGCCACGCGCTCGGCGCCCAGAGGAAGGGCGACGTCCCGCACCTCCGAACCCGCGTCGAGCCGGGCGGGATGGACTACAAGGGCTACAACATCGCGGTCCACGAGATGGGCCACAACGTCGAACAGCTCTTCTCGCTCTACGAGGTCGACCACTGGCTGCTCGCGGGCGTGCCGAACACCGCGTTCACGGAGGCGCTCGCGTTCGTCTTCCAGGCGCGCGACCTCACGCTCCTCGGCCTGCCGGGGCCGGACGCCGACGCGAAGCGCCTCAAGGCTCTCAACGAGCTCTGGCAGACGTGGGAGATCGCGGGCCCCGCGCTCGTCGACATGCGCGTGTGGCACTGGATGTACGACCACCCTGACGCGACGCCTTCGGCGCTGAAGGATGCGACGGTCGCCATCTCGCGGGACGTCTGGAACAGGTACTACGCGCCTGTCCTCGGCGGGAAGGACGCGACGCTCCCGGGCATTTACTCGCACATGGTCGGTTACTTCCTCTACCTGCCCGACTACGTCCTCGGCCATCTCATCGCGAACCAGGTCGAGGAGCGGTTCGAGAAGTCCGGAAAGCCCCTCGGCGAGGAGTTCGAGCGCGTCGCGAAGTTCGGCTCGGTCACGCCGGACCTCTGGATGAAGAATGCGACGGGAGAGGCCCTCTCGGCCCGCCCCATGTTCCGCGCGGCCGAGGCGGCGCTCGAGGCGGAGGGGAAGAAGTAAGGGGCCGCCGGGAACTTCCCGTCCCGGTCGGGGTCCAACCGGGCTGGAGAAGATGACGTGCCCGCCCGGATCCTCGCCTTCGACGCCTCCCGGGGGAACGACGCCGGTGCGAGAATCGCTCCCGTGAGCGCCTCGATCCACGCCAGCGACCGCGACTGGCCCGGCGACGAACGGGCCCTGAGCCGGTTCCTCTCCGGGGACGTCCTCGGGTTCGAGCAGATCGTCCGCCACTACTCGGGCATGGTCTTCTCGCTCGCGGCCCGCCTCGTCGGGCCCGCGGACGCCGAGGACGTCGTCCAGGAGACGTTCCTCCGGGCATGGCACGGGCTCGAGCGCTTCCGCGGCGAGTCCAGCCTCAAGACATGGCTCTACGCGATCGCGCTGAACCGCGCGAGAGCCCGGCACGGGAGGCTCTCGCGCCTGAGGGCCGTCTTCACCCAGGGGAAGATCCGCGAAGGCGACGCCTTCGCGTCCCTCGACGCCGCCGCCGACCCCGCGCTCTCCCCGGAGGAGAACGCCGTCCTGACCGAGCGCCGCCGCCGGCTGCGCACCGCCGTGGCCAACCTGCCCGGCGAGTTCCGCGCGGCCGTCGTCCTGCGCGACCTCGAAGGGCTCTCGTACGAGGAAGTCGCCGAGGTCCTCGGCGTTCCGGTCGGAACCGTGCGGAGCCGCCTTGCGCGCGGGCGCGCCCTGCTGAAGGAGAAACTCTCGTGAGCGCCCGACCCGATGTCCCCCGTCTCGCCGAGGAGGACCTCGATCTCCTCGTTTCGCGCTCCCTCGACGGCGACCTCTCGCCGGAAGAGGAGCAGCAGCTGGATCGCCTCGTCGCGCTGGATCCCGCGGCCGCGCGCCGCAAGGCCGAGCTCTCCGCGCTCGTGGCCGACGTGAAGACCCTGCCCGAGCCCGCGACGCCCTTCGCCCTCGCGACGCGCGTGAGCTCCAACGTTGCCGAACGCGCCGGCCGCGCCGGCTCGCTCGGAGGGCGCCTCGGGCTCTTCCCGGCGCCCGGCTTCGCGAAGGCGGCTCTCGTGATCCTCGGCATCGTCGGCGCCTCGATTGCGATCCTCCGGCCGGCGCCGAAGCGTCTCGCGGAGGGTCCCGTCGACGTCTTTCTCTACAACCCGCCCGGCGCACCGCCGGCCGCGCGCGTGCCCGAGTCCGTCGTGTCGGAAGTCCGTCCGGACTCGTCGCGCCGACAGGCGCCGCGCCCGGAGGGCCGCGAAGACAAGGCGCGCCGGAACGAGGCGGACGAGCAGGTGAAGACCGTCTCGGACGCGCTCGAAAAGACGGGCGCGAAGAAGGAGCTGGCGGTCGCGGATGCGCCGGCCGAGGCGGTCCTCGTGGCGGACGCCGCGCTGAAGCTGAAGGACCAGAAGGCCGACCACGGCGACCTCGACGGCGCGGCCGCCGTCCCGGCACCGGCGAAGGCGGCGAACGCGGGCGCTCTCGGGGCCGCGCAGGCGCCGGCGGCGCCCGCCCCGGTCGTCGCGACCCAGGCGCCGCGCGGCTGGACCGTGTCCGTACGCGGCGACGCCGCGCGCCGCTGGTCGCTTCGTCGCGCGCCCGACAACCCGCCGCCGGCGCGCGAGGCCGCGGTGTACCGCGTCACGCTCGACGCTTCGGGCCGCGTCGTCGCCCTGCACCGCGTGGGAGCCGGAGCCGCCGACCTGCGCCTCGACGCGTTCGTCCGCGGCATGGTCTTCGAGGCGCGCGCCGCCGCGCGGGACCTTCCCACACCGTCCGGCGACGTCGAGATCGGCCTCGAGCCCCGCTGACCGGGAAATCGCGTTCCTTGACGCCCGGAACCCCTCCGCCTAGACTCCCCGTCCCTTCGAAGTGAGCCGAAGTAGCTCAGTTGGTAGAGCAACTGATTCGTAATCAGTAGGTCCCCGGTTCAAGTCCGGGCTTCGGCTCCAAGTCTCCTCCCGGCGCCCGTGTTCCAGCGAATGTCGCCCTGCGGCCACGAGATCGCCTTGAATGGTGCAAGCTTCGGCACCATCCTTCCCGGCGGGGGATTCGAATGAGACTCACACGCTTTGCCGCGGGCGCGGCCGCCCTCGTCCTGTTCCTCTTCGGGGCGCCGTCGGCGAGAGCCGAGGGCCAAACCAAGGTCAAGCCGTGTCCGGCGGGGCAGGTCCACATGCAGAAGCCGGACGGCACGTGGGTCTGCTTCGGTTGTCCGACCGGGCAGTTTCCCCTGTTGTCTCCAGGCGGAAAGTGGATCTGCGTCTCCCAGGCGTCGAATCCCTGCGACAAGCGTTCGGTCCTCGTCGTGTCTGCGGCGGGAGTGGCCTCGTGCAGGGACAATCCGTCTGCGTCGGTCAAGTGCCCGACCGGGCAGATCCCCGTCCAGAACGCGGCCGGACAGTGGGTCTGCGGGGCGCCGCTGTGTCCGTGCGGATGGAAGGCGGCCCCGCCGAGTCTGGTCCCGGCCGACGGATCCGCGTGCGTTCCTGGTGAGCCGACGATCGCCTGTCCGCCGGGAACTCACTTCTTCCGCGAGGGCAGCGTGATCGGCTGCAAGCCGTAGCGGCTACAACCCGAGCCGTCGCGCGAACTCCTCGGGCGGACCGAGGAGCGCGCCGGCCTGCCGCTTCACGACCTTCCCCGCGGTGCTCGTGACGAGGAAGTGCGGGACGCCGCTGATTCCCATCTTCTTCGCCCACGTCCCCTTCTCGTCGACGAGGACCTCGCGGCCGATCGCCCGGGCCATCTCCTGGCACTTCGGCATCGAGTCCATCCCGACGACGAACGTCGTCTCGATCCCGCGGCCCTTCACGAGGTCGGCGAGCGCACGGTCGTGCGGGAGCGACTGCTTGCAGGGTCCGCACCACGGCGCGACGTAGACGATCAGACAGCCCTTCGCGCCGAGGCAGCGCTCGGCCGAGCCCGTTTCGCCCGTCGCCGCCCCTTCCGCCGTCAGGCGCGGGAGCGCCGCGGCGACGACACTCTGGGGCTTGCGGAGGAAGAGCCAGCCCGCGGCCGCGGCGGCGGTGAGGACGAGGAGGACCGTCGTCCCGGACGGTCCCGTCGGCTGGGCGGGGCGCCCGGCGTCGAAGCGCGACGGAGGCGCCGGCTCGTGCGGCCGGCCCGGGGGCGGGTCCTGGGTTCCCATGACGGGATCATAAGACCCGCCCCCGCGCGGTTCAGTGGTCGTTCTTCATCTTGTCGGTCCCGGCGTAGAACTGCTCTTCCTCGGTCGAGCCCTTGAGGGCCGACGTGGAGACCTCGCCGCCGGTGACGGTCATCTGGATCTGGTCGAAGTAGCCCGCGCCGACGAAGCGCTGGTGCTTGACGGCCTGGAAGCCCGCGGTCCTCTCCATCTCGAACTCGTGCTCCTGGAGCTTGACGAAGGCCGTCATGCCCTGCGCCTTGTAGCCGTGCGCGAGGTCGTACATCGAGGCGTTCAGCGTGTGGAACCCCGCGAGCGTGATGAACTGGAACTTGTAGCCCATCGCACCGAGCTCCTCCTGGAACGCGGCGATTTCCGCGTCCGAGAGCTTGCGTTTCCAGTTGAAGGACGGCGAGCAGTTGTAGGCGAGAGGCTTGCCCGGGAACTTCTCGTGGACGCCCTGGGCGAACGCCTTCGCCTCGCCGATGTCGGGCGTCCCGGTCTCGCACCAGATGAGGTCGACGTACGGCGCGAACGCGCACGCACGCGCGACGGCGTAGTCGAGGCCGCCCTTGACGATGTAGAAGCCGTCGGCCGTCCGGTCTCCGGTCAGGAAGTCCTGATCGACCTTGTCGATGTCGCCGCGGATCAGGTTCGCGCCGAGGGAGTCCGTGCGCCCGATGAAGACGGTGGGGACGCCGGTGACGTCGGCCGCGAGGCGCGCCGCGATGAGCTTCTGGATGAAGTCGTGGATCGGGACGAGGACCTTGCCGCCCATGTGTCCGCACTTCTTGAGCGACGAAAGCTGGTCCTCGAGGTGGATGCCGGCGGCGCCGGCCTCGATCATCGACTTCACGAGCTCGAACGTGTTGAGCGGGCCGCCGAAGCCGGCCTCGGCGTCCGCGACGATCGGCGCGAAGTAGTAGATGTCGGTCTTCCCCTCCATGTGCTGGATCTGGTCCGCGCGCATGAGAGCGTTGTTGACCTTGCGGATCACGGTCGGGACGGACGTGACGGGGTAGAGGCTCTGGTCCGGGTACATCGTGAGCGCGTCGTTCGCGTCACCCGCGACCTGCCAGCCCGAAAGGTAGATCGCCTTGAGCCCCGCCTGCACCTGCTGGACGGCCTGGTTGCCCGTCAGCGCGCCGAGGGCGCGGACGAACTTCTCGGTGTGCAGGAGGTTCCAGAGGCGCTCGGCGCCCATCCGGGCGATCGAGTGGTCGAGCTGGACGGTTCCGCGCAGGCGGTCGACTTCCTGCGCCGTGTAGGGCCGGACGATCCCCTTCCACCTCAGGTCGTTGGCCCAGGAGCGCTCGAGCTCGGTGACGGACTGCGTGCGGTACATGGGATGCTCCTCCCCTTGAATGATCATGGCTCTCCCAACATCGGGGCGCGCGGACTTTAGCGCAGGTGAGCCAGGTGCATCACGGCCAATGAGCGGGAGGGGCGCCATGTTTTTGGAGGCAGTTTCTTCGACGGCCCAATAGAATTGTGGCCATGAACAGCCGCATCGCCCGCGCCGCCGCGCTCGCCGTGCCGTTCCTCCTCCTGTCCGCGCCCGCGCCCGCCGAGGACAAGCCCTCGATCCTCGAGCGCGCCCAGACGAAGCTCGCCGGGAACGAGGGCCTTCGCAAGATGGCCGCTGCGCCGCCGGAGGCGCTCGACACGGTCAAGTGGATGGTCGGACGCTGGGACGGCGCCGTCCGCGTCTTCGGGACGAAGATGGAGAGCGAGAAGATCGAAAAGGTCGTGCGGACGACGAGCTTCGAGCTCGGGGGCCGCTGGCTCGTTTCGCGCAACCGCGGCGCCGGCCCGGCCGGGGAGGAGGCGGTCGAGATCCTCGGATTCGACCCCTTCCAGCGCATGTGGCGGTGGCAGTTCTTCTCGAGCGCGGGCCGCGGCACGAACTCGGCCCTCACGACGGCGCAGAGCTGGGATCAGGACCGGCTCGTGCTCTCGGGCACGTTCTACATTTACGGCGAGGCCACAGACGTCGCGATGCGCCTCCAGAAGACCGGCAACGACGAGTACTACGAGGTCTTCGAGGAGAAGATGCCGAACGACGCGCGCCGGCCGTTCCTCGAGTACCGCTACACGCGCGCGAAGGCCGCCCCGGCGGCGAAGCCCGCACCGAAGCCGGCCGCGAAGTAGCGCAGGCTTCGGTGCGCCGCGGGGAGCAGGCTAGAACTTGTAGAGGATCGAGGCGATGAGGGCCGTGTCCGTCTTCTTGAGCGTCTCGGGGTTGACTTTGTTCTTGTAGTCGACGAGGTACGAGACTTTCAGCTCGAAGGACTTCGTGAGCGTGGCCGCGAGGCCCACTTCGAAGTGGTAGAAGGCGTCGGACGTGTCGTTCATCTTCCAGAGACCGGCGGCCTTCTGCGTGAACGCGGCCGACGGCGAGAACTTCCAGAGGAACGACTCACCGACTCCGAACGCGCCGCTCGAGGTCGCGTCGTAGCCCGCGTCCTTCTCGAACGCGCCGCCGACGGAGCCGTCGAAGGAGAGCTCGAGAGTCTTCTGCTTCACGACATAGTAACCGGCGCCCACCATGGGCGAGATCAGGTACGTGAGGTTCTTGAACTGGTCGCGGAGGTACGACACCTGCCCGAAGCCGTAGATGAGGTCCGAGAACTTGTATTCGTAGCGGAGCACGGCGGTCCCCTTGTCGGCCGTCGCGTTGCCGTCGCTCGAGGAACGGAGGTAGAACGCGTCCGCCTTGAAGAGGCTGTGCGTCTTCGGGTCGTACGTGAGGCCGAAGGCGAGGTTGAAAGAGCTCGTGTCCGAGTTGCCGCTCGTGACCGAGAGGCCGGCACCGAGGGACCCCGTCAGCGGCGGCGGGGGAGGCTCGGGGCAGGGGCACGGGCACTTGCACGCGGGCGGGGCCGCGGGCGCGTCGGTCTGCGCGAGGGCCGGTGCGGTCATCGCAAGGACGAGCAGGAACGGAACCAGAGACTTCTTCAGCTTCATGAGATCCCCTTCTATGAGTGGCGGCGTCTCACGCCGGCCGAAACTGTGGCATTTTACGACGCCGGGTCGGATGTGGATTCAGCGCGCGAGGAGGAGGGCGACGACCGCGGCCGCGAGGACGAGAGCCGCAACGAGCGCGATCCGCGTCACGCGCCGGTCGGGGGCCGCTGCGGGGGCCGGCGCCGCGCCGCGTCCCCCGTCGCCCCGGGCGAGGAACGCGCGCAGCGCGTCGCGGAGGCCGGCGGCGTCGTAGCGCTGGCGCCGGTCGCGCGCGAGCGCCTTGCCGACGATCCGCTCGATCTCCGGGTCCGCGTCGGCCTGGTACTTCGAGAGCGGCGGCGCCTCCTCGTCGAGCCGCCGCGCGAGATCCTCGATGCCGCGCGAACGGAACGGAAGCCGCCCCGCGAGGAGCTCGAACAGGGTCGTCCCGAGCGAGTAGACGTCCGTGCGGCCGTCGAGCGCGGTCCCGGAGAGCTGCTCGGGCGAGACGTAGGCGGGCGAGCCGACGAGAAAGCCCGTCTTCGTCCGCACGGAGCTGTCCTCGCTCTTGGCGATTCCGAAGTCCATGAGCTTGGGACACCCGTCCGCCGTGAGGAGGACGTTCTCGGGCTTCACGTCGCGGTGGAGGACGCCCTTCGCATGGCTGTAGGCGAGCGCGTCCGCGAGCGCCTCGCCGAGGCGGGCGGCCTCGTCGGCGGTGTGCAGCCGGCCGCGCCCGGCCGCGAGGCTCGGTCCCTCGACGAGCTCCATCGCGTACCAGAGGACGTCGCCCTCGCCGCCCGAGGCATAGACCCGCACGATCGACGGGTGGTCGAGAGCAGCGGCAATCCGCGTCTCCTCGCGGAAGCGCTGGACTGCGTCGGGGTCGGCTCCCGGCGCGACCGACGTGATCTTCAGGGCCTCGATCCGCCCGTTTGCGCGGCTCCGCACCTTGAGGACGGCCGCGTAGCCTCCGGCCCCGACCGGCTCGAGGACTTCGTACAGATTTCCCGTGTGGCGCTCGGCGAGCGCAATCGCCTCCTCGGCGTGCACGCCGGGATCCTACCCGGGCGCCGTCATTCGGGGAGAATGACCTCGGTGCGGCGGTTGAGGGCCCGCCCTTCCGCAGTCGTGTTCGGCGCGACCTCGAACTGCTTGCCGAAGCCCTGCGTCTTGAGCCGCGCCGGATCGACGCTCTGGTTCACGAGGAAGTTGCGGACGGTCTCGGCGCGCTGGAGGGAAAGCTTTTCGTTGAACGCGTCGCTGCCCGTCGAGTCCGTGTAGCCGCACACGTAGACCTGCGCCTTCGGGAAGTAGCGATTCAGGATCTCGGCCTGCCGCGCGAGCACGGGAAGCGCATCGGGCTTGAGGTCCGCCTTGGCCGAGTCGAAGCACACCTTCTCGGCGTACTCGAAGACGAGGATGCGCGTGAGGGAGAGCTTCTTCGCGATGGGGGAGATCCCGCCCTTTCCCAGGTGGACGACGACGATGGCCTTGTCGGGCGAGAGGATCCGGATCCGCTTCTCGACGATGTCGAGGTCCTCTTTCGATGCGGTGAGCGCGGCGACATCTTCGAACGTCGTCACGTCGATGGACTTCGGCGTCTCGCCGATGTTCTTGCCCTTGTACGTCACCTGGGCCCTCTCGGGGTCCGAAATGACTTCCACGGCCATCTTCATCTCGATCGTCTTCGTGGTGCAGCCGCCGAGGGCGGCGGCGAGGGCGAGGACGGCCGAGCGCGCTGCGAACCGGTTCATGGTCACCTCCCGCGGATCTTCGTTGAGACGGAGTCTATGGCGAGACGGCGGCCGGCGCTAGAACGGCACGGCGAACGCGAACCGGCCCTCGATGGGCTTCCCCTCGTCATCGAGCGCGGGCCTGAACCGGGACCGCGCGAGCACCTCGAGCGCGAGCGCGTCGCACGCCGGGGCCGCTGGCGAGATGACGCGGCGGCTGACGAGCTTGCCGTCCGCTCCGACGACCACGGCGACCCCGACGATCTTGCCGCTGCAGGCGCGCTCCTGCTCGGGAGTCAGCGCGAGGGAAGCGAGCTCCTCGACGGCCGGCTTCGTACGCGCGTGCCGGGGCGCCGCGGTGGCCGCGGCCCGGACCGCGGTTGGAACGTGCGGGGCAGCCGTGGGCCGCGGTGCGACTGTCGAGGTCGGAGCAGGGGCGGCCGTCGGAACCGGGACGGGGGTGGGGACGGGCACGGCAGTGGCCGTCGGGATGGTCGTGGCCGTCGGCACGGCCACGGCTACGGGTGCCGGGCTCGAGCCGCGGCGCGCCAGGAAGAGGCCAGCCGTGATCGCGAGGATCCCCGCACCGATCGCGACCCCGAGGGCCGCAGGACGCAGCCCTCGCGAAGCGGGCCGTGGAGGCTGCGGGACGGGCGGGGGCGGGAGCGCGACGACGGCCGAGACGCGCGAGGGCCGGCGCGGAGGGGGCGGCAGCTGCACGGGCGGCGGCTCGAAGGGCGGCTCGACGGGAGGCGACGCGATCGATGAAGGGAGGGCCGCCGTGTCATCCATCGTGGAGGGGTCAGGTGCGGCCGGCCCCGGAGCGGTGCGGAGGCCGTCCAGAAACGCCTCGAGGTCCTGCCGCATCTCGCGCGCGCCCGCGTACCGCGCGTCACGGAGGCGGGAGAGAGACTTCGCGACGATCCGTTCGAGCTCGGGGCTGACGCCGGGCTTCCGCGAGGAGAGGAGCGGAGCGTCCGCGATGAGGCGGTTCGCGAGATCGGCGATCCGATCGTAGCGGAACGGGACGGCTCCGGAGATCATCTGGAAGAGCGAGACCCCGAGGGAGTAGACGTCCGTCCGGCCGTCGAGCTTGTCGCCGCGGAGCTGCTCGGGCGAGATGTACGCCGGCGAGCCGAGGACGAACCCCGTCTGCGTCTTCACGAGGCTGTCGTCCGTCTTCGCGATGCCGAAGTCCATGAGATAGGGCCGGTCGCGCCGGTCGAGCAGGATGTTGTCGAGCTTGATGTCGCGGTGGATCACCCCGCGTCCGTGGCTGTATTCGAGCGCGTCGAGAAGGGGGACGATGATCCGCACGGCCGCCGCCTCCTCGAACGTGCCGCGCCGCGCGAGCTCGACCGTGACGGTCGGGCCGTCGACGAAGGGCATCGAATACCAGAGAACGCCGTGCTCGTGTCCGAAGTCGTAGACCTTGAGGATGTTCGGATGCTCGAGGGACGCGGCGACGCGCGATTCCTGCTCGAAGCGCCGCCGGAACTCCGAGTTGTCCTCGTGTGTGCCCGCGACGACCTTCAGGGCCTCGAGCCGCTGCAGGCGGGGGTTCCGGACCTGATAGACCGCGGCGAAGCCGCCGCGGCCGAGCAGCCCGAGGACCTCGTAGCGGCCTTCGAGGAGCCGGGCGACCTCCCGGCCCCTGTCGTCGACGGGCTGCATCCGGTTACTTCTTCACGTCCGCCTTCGCGTTCGCGAAGTCGCCCGCGCGGACGACGGAAATCTTCGCGGGGTCGATCCACTTGCGATATGTCGCGCCGACCTGCTCGGACGTCAGCGCGGACACCTTCTTCTCGAGCTCGGCGTCCCACGCCAGGGTCCGGCCGATGAAAAGGTAACGCTGGAGAAGGCCGGCGAGCTCGCCGTCCTGCGACCGGCTCACCTGCCGTCCCTGGAGCCAGCCGGACTTCGCGGCCGCGAACTCCTCGACCGTGAAGCCGTCCTTGCGCGCGCGGTCGATCTCCTCGCGCACGGCGGTTTCGAGCTTGGCCGTGTTCTGCGGCGCGTGAATCGCGTAGACCATGAAGCGGCCCACCGTGTCGAGGGAGCTCGCGCCGATCGTGGAGCCGACGCCGTAGGAAAGGCCGTCCTTCTGCCGGATCCGCACGGCGAGGCGCGAGTTCAGGAAGCCGCCGCCAAACATGTAGTTCGCGAGCACGAGGGCGGGGTAGTCCGGGTCCTCGTCCTTGAGCGCGAGGTTCTGCCCGGCGAGAAGGAGCGCATTCGCCTTGTCCGGCGCCTCAAACTTCAGCACCTCGCCGGGGACGTCCGTGAAGACGCTCGGGACGCGGGTGTAGGGGCTCGGGCTCTTCCAGGTCCCGAAGAGGGCCGCGAGCTGCGCCGAGACCGCGGCGTCGTCGAAGTCGCCGACGAACGCGGCTTCGCCGTTGGACGCGCCGTAGGACTCCTTCCAGAACGCCTTGACCTCGTCGAGCGTCGCCGCCTTGTAGTCGGCGAGGGACTCGTCCGGCGTCGGCGTGTACCGGGGGTCGCCTTTCGGGTACGGGCCCATCCGGCGCGAGAAGGCCGTCTGCGCGATCGACGAGGGCTCGGTCTTCATCTGGTCGATCTGGGCGAGGTTTTCCTGCCGCAGGATCTCGAGCTCGGAGGAGGGGAAGGAGGGCTCCTTGAGGATCTCGGCGACGAGGTCGAGGACCTTCGGGACGTTCTCGCGCGTCGTCTCGATCGAGACCGAGACGGTGCCCATGCCGCCGGAGACGCGGATTCGGGCCTTGAGCTGGTCGATCGTGTCCTGGATCTGCTGGCGCGTCTTCTTCGCCGTTCCGCGCTCGAGCATGTCGGCTGCCAGGTCGGCGGCGGCGTGTTTGCCCGTGAGCGACTTCACGTCGCGGAAGCGCAGGGTGATCGACCCGCGGACGGAGGAGCCGCGGGTTTTCTTCGGGAGCAGCGCGACCTTCATTCCCGAGGGGAGCTCCGAGCGCTTCGTCCGCGCCTCGACGTTCGCGGGCGACGGGTCGAACGCCTCGCCGGCCGCGACGGCGGCGGCGCCCGTGTAGCCCTTCAGCATCGCGGCGACGTCGGCAGGCGGCGGGACCTCGCCCTTGTCGGGCTTCGCGGTCGGGATGAACATGGCGAGCGTGCGGTTCGCGGGCTTCAGATAGGCCGCTGCGACCTTCGCGACGCCCTCGACAGGGTAGGCCTTGAGGCGATCGCGGTAGAGGAAGAAGAGGCGCCAGTCGCCCTTCGCGATCCACTCCGAGAGGTGCAGGCCCACCTGCGACGAATCGTTGAGCGCGAGATCGATCTGCTTGAGGAGCTGCGTGCGGGCGCGCTCGACCTCCTCCTTCGTCGGCGGGTTCGCGGCGGCACCCTCGACGGTCTTCAGGAGGATGTCCTTCGCCTCGTCGAGCGACTGGTCCTGCCGGAGCTCGGCGAGGAAGATCGCGAGACCAGGCTCCTTGAGCTCCCACGCGAAGCCGAAGACCGACGCGGCCTTCTTCGCCTCGACGAGGCTCTTGTGGAGCCGGCCGGACGGCGTGTCCGCGAGGGCGAAGGCGAGGAGATCGAGGCCGGGCGCGTCGGGGTCGCTACCCGAGGGGATGTGGTACGCGGCGGCGACGAGCTGCACGTCGCCGACGCGGCGCAGCGTGACCGAGCGTTCGCCGTCCTGGGCCGGGTCGAGGGTGTACGTCGGGTAGAGGGTCCGGGAGGGCTTCGGGATCGGGCCGAAATACTTCTGGACGAGGTCGAGCGTCTTTTTCTCGTCGAACTTCCCGGCCACGAGCAGGACGGCGTCGTCGGGCTGGTAGTAGTTCCGGTAGAAAGCCTGCAGGCGCTCGATCGGAACGTTTTCGATGTCCGAGCGCGAGCCGATCGCCGTGTGCCCGTACCCGTGCTCGTGGAAGGCCGACGCGAGCATGCGCTTGATGAGGATCGAGCTCGGCTGGTTCTCGCCCATCTCGAACTCGTTCCTGACGACCGTCATCTCACTGTCGAGGTCCTTCTTCGCGATGAACGAATTGACCATACGGTCGCTCTCGAGGTCAAGCGCCCACTCGAGGTTCACGTCCGTGGCGTCGAACGTTTCGAAGTAGTTCGTCCGGTCGAAGGACGTCGAGCCGTTCGGTCGCGCCCCGTGGGCCGTGAGCTCCTGCGGGATGTTCCCGTGCTTCGGCGTGCCCTTGAAGACGAGGTGCTCGAGGAGGTGGGCCATGCCCGTCTCTCCGTAGCCCTCGTTCCGCGAGCCGACGAGGTATGTGATGTTGACGGTGATCGTGGGCTTCGACGGGTCGGGAAACAGCAGCACGCGCAGTCCGTTCGCGAGCCGGTACTCGGTGACGCCCTCGACGGATGTCACCTTTTCGGGGGCGGCGGGCTTCGGCGGGGCCGCCGCGGCGAGGGGAAAGGCGGCCGCGAGAAGGGCGGCGAGCGCGGTCCGCGCGAGACGGGAGAGGAGCGTCATGGAAATCCTCCGGGGGCGCCGTCTGGGCGCCCGCACGGGGGAGAGTCTATGCCGACCGGGAGTTGCGGCGGACGACGACGGCCGCGCCGATCGCGAGCACCCAGGGCACGAGCATGAACGCGCCCACGACGGGCCAGACGCTCGCCTCCTTCGGAGACGAGGAGGCGGCGCACGACGGACACGCGGCGGCTGCGGGCGCAAGGGTGATTCCGGCGGCGAGAACGGCTGCGAAGGCGGCGGCGCGGTGCACGGATTTCACGGCGCGCCTCAGTGCTGGACCCACGGGAGCGTCGCAACGCGGAGGAGATGCGACCCGTCGAGCATGAGGGCGATCGCGTAGAGCCCGGCGAGCGGCAGCGGGATGGCTGCCATCCAGAGGAGGCCGCGCTTTTCGTGCTTGAGGTGCATGTAATAGAGGCCGACGAACGCGGCCTTCGTCAGGGCCATCCCGATCAGGAGGGGGGCCATGACGCGCCGGTCGAGCTTGAGGTACGTGACGCCGATCTCGGCGGCGGTGAGAACAGAGAGGACGACGAGGACCATGAAGTACTCGCGCCGCATCTTCAAAGGTCCGAGGCGCAGGTAGGAATCCGGCGTGTCCGGGTGCGTCGTGGCGTGGTCGCTCATGTGCCCTCTCGTTCAGATGAGGTAGACGAAGGTGAAGACGAGGATCCAGATCAGGTCGACGAAGTGCCAGAACAGCCCGGTGATCTCGACGACGTTCGCGCCGTTGTCGAGAAACTTGCCGCGCAGGACGCCGATCGCCGTGATCAGGAGGTAGCAGACGCCCGTGAAGACGTGGGCACCGTGGAAGCTCGTCACGACGTAGAACGTCGCGGGGAAATTGCCGGACGGGAGCGTGAACCCGTGGTGGATCAGGTGCGAGTACTCGTAGACCTGGCCGCACAGGAAGAACGCGCCGCCGAGCGCCGTCGCGATGAGCCAGAGCGCCGTCTGCGTGCGTTGCCCGTGCTTGGCGGCGTCCAGAGCCTGGACCATCGTGACGCTCGAGAGGATGAGGACGAACGTCATGACGCCCGTGAACGGGATCCCGAGGACCGAGGACGGCAGGGGCCAGTGCGTGTTGCCCGCGCGGAGGATCGCGTAGCCGAGAAGGAGGCCCGCGAACGTCATCGCGTCGGTGACGAGGAAGATCCACATCCCGACCTTCCCGGTCGTCGCCGCGCCGAACGTCGGCGTGTTACGAGGCGTAGCCAGTACGCTCATTCAACGTCCTTCCATGTTCACGAGGAGTCCGGTATCGCGCATGAGCGCGTCGAGCTCGGGCTTGACGGGCACGGCGACGCGCCGGATGCGGCCCTGCGCGTCGACGAGGAGGAGGCGCCCCCAGAGCGGCAGGTCGGGGGTGAGGCCCGCGGCCTTTCGCGCCGCGGCCTCGAAGGACGCGAGGTCGCCGCTCGCGTGGATCCAGCGGGGGAGGGCGGCGCGGGCCGCGTCCGCGTCGCACCACGGGGGTGTGCCCGGGGGCGCGTCGACGAAGCTCACGAGCCGGACGGCGCCGCCCGTGTTGCGCAGGCGGCGGACGAGGCCCGCGGCGGCCGTCGGCTTCTCGGCGAAGCGCGCGGCGGAGACGAACTCGGCGATCACGACCGTGCCCCGGAGGTCAGCGTCCGTCACGGTCTTACCGAGCTGGTCCGTCAGGGCGAAGGCCGGGAGCGACCCGACGACGGGCGGCGCGGCCGGCAGCGGCCGCGTCACGGACCGGTACACCGGGACGACGAAGAGCGCGGCCACGAGGACGGCCCAGAACCAGAAGCTCCCGGTCAGACGCGCCGCGACGCGTTGCGGGAGCGCGGGAATCGCGGCAGGGGCCATCGTCGTCGTCGTCATTTCGCGGCCGTCGTGGCCTCGGGCGGCGCCATCGCGACGAGCTTCGCGCGGCGTGCGTCGGCCTCGGGCGTGTTCTTGACGTCGAGGAGCGAGCGCACGTAGTACGCCATGGCCCAGATGTCCTCCTCGGGGAGGGCGCCCTGCCACGTCGGCATCGCGGTGCCGCCGATGCCCGAGGCGATCGTGCGGTAGATGTCGTTCAGCGACTCGCCCGAGCGGACGTGGTCGCGCGTGAAGTCGGGCGGCATGAGCTTCGTCCCGTAGTCGCTCTCCTTGAGTGTCGCGTGGTACGGGTCGGGGCGGAGCGTCGTCTCGCGCTTGGAAAGCTCGAGGCTCGCGGCCTGGATCGTCGCGGGCGTCTCGTACGCCGGGTGGCACGACAGGCACTGGGCGAGGCCGTGGTAGACCTTCATCCCGCGCGTGACCGCCTCGGCCTTCCGCGCGGCGCCCCACGGGTCGGGCGACGGGACGATCGGCTCGCCGGCCGTCTTCTCGGCCCACTTCGGAGAGAGCGTCTTGAGGTACTGGATGATGTCGAGGAGGTCGCGCTCGGGCACGTCCTTCCAGGGCAGCATCGCGGTGCCGTGGAGGCCGTTCTGGACGATCCGGAGGAGGTCTTCGTCGTTCGGGAGCTGGCCGCTCGCGACCGCGGCGAACTTGAACTGCCCCTGCTTGAAGTTGCGCGGCGGCGGGCGCAGACCGACGGCCGCCGGGCCCTTGCCGTCTCCCTCGAGGCCATGGCACGCGGAGCAGTAGGTCACGAAGAGCTCGCGGCCGTGGTTGAGCCGGCGCGCGGAGACGCGCTTGCCTCCGAGCGTCTGGGACTTCACGAAGAGCCCGCCCCGGCCCGAGCAGCCGGCGCCGCCCAGCAGAGCCGCCGCGATCACCAGTCTCGCGAATCGCTTTCCGACCTTCATAGAAGCTCTTTCTCTCCCGTCTTCTCTCAGAGCAGGTAGATCGTGACGAACATGAGGAGCCAGACCGCGTCCACGAAGTGCCAGAACATCGCCGTGAGGCGCACGGGGCTCTGCGCGCCCGAGACCCAGCGGCCTTTCGCGGCCCCGGGGACGAGGACGAGGAGCGCCACGAGGCCCGCGAGGACGTGGAGGGCGTGGAAGACCGTGAGGCCGTAGAAGATCGAGCCGTACGCGCCCGTGTTGTCGATCCGGAAGCCCGCCCGCCAGAGCGGGACCCAGACGGCGAGCTGGAGCGCGAGGAAGAGCGACCCGAGCGCGAGCGTCCGCTTCAGCGTCGAGAGGAGCGCGCCGGGCTTTCCGGCGGCCGCGGCGCGGAGCCCCGCATACAGGACCGCGCTCGACGCCACGAGGACGAGCGTGTTCAGGAACGGGAGGAGCCGCGGGAGCGGCGCGAGGCCGTCGGGCGGCCACTCTTCCGCGCGCAGCCTGAGGACCGCGTACGAGAAGAAGAGGCTGACGAAGAGCATCGTCCACGAGCCGAGCGCCATGGTCATGCCGACGAACGACGTCCGCCGGGACTCCTCGCGCCGCGGGAGACGGGTGACGGCCATGCCCGCCATCAGGATCCGGCGGCTCCCAGCGCGGCCGGCTCGGAGTCGAGGGGCTCGTTCTGCGCGAGCCAGTCCTTTCCCTTGACGCCAGGGTGGCTGAACTCGTGCGGCCCGTGGAGGACGAGCGGGATCTCGTCGAAGTTGTGGTGCGGAGGGGGCGACGGGACCGTCCACTCGAGCGTGCCGACCTCCCAGGGGTTCTCCGAGGCCTTCTGCCCGGAGATGAGGCTCGAGAGGAAGTTCGCGACGAACAGGAACTGCGAGGCGCCGAGGAAGAGCGCCGCGCGCGTGATGAAGAGGTTCAGCGGCTGCAGGTGCTGGAGGAACGTGTAGGAGTCGAGGTTGTACAGGCGGCGCTGCATGCCCGCGTAGCCGATCACGAGCTGCCCGCCGAAGACGAGGACGATCGGGACGATCGTGAGCCAGAAGTGCAGCTTCCCGAGCGTCTCGTTCATCATCTTTCCGAAGAGCTTCGGGAACCAGAAGTAGATCGCCGAGAACGCGCCGAGCAGCACGGACGCCGCCATCGTGAGGTGGAAGTGCCCGACGACGAAGTACGAGTCGTGCAGGTAGACGTCCGTGCCGATCGAGCCGAGGTGCAGGCCCGTGAGGCCGCCGAGGCCGAAGACGAAGACGACGCCCATCGAGAAGAGCATCGGCGTCGCGAAGCGGATCGAGCCGCGCCACATCGTCCCGAGCCAGTTCAGGAAGAACACGGCCGACGGCATCGAGATGAGCATCGTGAGCGTCATGAACGACTCCGAGAGGAGCGGGCTCATGCCGACCACGAACATGTGGTGGCCGTAGACGACCGCCGAGAGGACCGTGATCGCGGTCATCGAGAGGGCCGTCGCCTTGTAGCCGAACGCCGGCTTGCGCGAGAAGAACGAGAGGACGTCGGACACGACGCCCCACGCGGGGAGGATGAGGATGTAGACCTCGGGGTGCCCGAAGATCCAGAAGAGGTGCTGGTAGAGGATCGGGTCGCCGCCGCCCTTCGTGACGGACATGCCCGCGACGAAGAAGTGGCTCCCAAACGTGCGGTCGAGGAACAGGAGGAGCATCCCGGCCGCGATCACGGGGACGAAGAGCGCGTTCAGGATCGCGGTGAGCCAGAGGCCCCACACGGTGAGCGGCATGTCGAAGTAGCCCATGCCGGGCGCGCGGAGGCGGATGACCGTCGTGATGTAGTTGACCGCGCCCATGATCGACGACGAGCCCGCGAGAAAGATTGCGACGATCCAGAGCGTCTGGCCCGGGGCCGGCTGGCCGATGAGCGTCGAGAGCGTCGGGTAGGACACCCAGCCGCCCGAGGCCGAGCCGCCCGGAACGAAGAACGATCCGACGAGAATCGCGGACGACAGGAACATCGTCCAGAACGAGAGCATGTTCAGTGTCGGGAACGCCATGTCCCGCGCGCCGATCAGGAGCGGGATGCAGAAGTTGCCGAACGCGCCGATCAGGATCGGCGTGATCGCGAAGAAGATCATGATCGTCCCGTGCATCGTGAAGAAGGACGAGTAGGCCTGCGGCGGCATGACACCGCCGCTCTGCGGCCACACGAGCTCGCCGAGCACGGGGAACGCGGTGCCCGGGTGGCCGAGCTGCCAGCGGATCATCATCGCCATCGTCCCGCCGATCGCGAGGAAAGCGAGGCCCATCCAGAGGAACTGCTTCGCGATGACCTTGTGGTCCAGCGAGAACACCCACCGCCGCAGGAACGAGTCGGGGTCAGGGTGGACGTGCTGCTCGGCGTGGAAGTCCGGTCCCACGTACGCGAGCCGCGGGCGCTGCGTCGTCACTTCGCCACCCATTCCCATCCCCACTGCGCTTCCGTGTCGGCCGGATCGAACCGGCGCTGCGCGTCGCCCTGCGCTTCGGCGTACCAGCGCTCGAAGTCGCCGTCCTCGAGGACCGTGAGGTCGGCCTTCATCTTGTAGTGCGCCCAGCCGCAGAGCTGCGAGCAGGCGATCTCCATCGAGCCCGTCTCCGTCGCCTGGAACCACATCCGGGTCACGTGCCCGGGGTTCGCGTCCTGCTTGATGCGGAAGTTCGGGACGTAGAAGCTGTGGATGACGTCCTTGGCCTTGAGGTTCAGGAAGACCGGGCGGCCCTTCGGGATCCGCAGCTCGTTGAGCGTCACGACGTCGTCGGCCGTGTTGAAGACGCCGTCGGCGCCCGCGTACCGGAAGTTCCAGGCCCACTGCTGCGGCATGACCTCGATCCGGACCGTCTTCGGATCCGTCGGCCACTTGAAGAGGTATTCCTCGATGTCGGCCCGCGACCGGTGTACGAGGACGAGGTCGATCGAGAGGAAGACGAGGAGCGCGAGAGAGCCCGTCACAATGAGGCTCCGGCGGTCCGTGCCCTTGTCGTACACGGCGCGGTGGCCCGCGCGCGCGCGGTAACGCACGACGATGAACACGAGGCTCGCACAGACGAGCGTGAAGGCGATGACGCCGAGCCACGTCGTGTACCAGAAGAGCCAGGTGACCCGGTGGCCGTTCGTGGACACGTCGGCGGGCGGCGCGTACGGTGAGGACGGGCCAGCGGCAGCGGCCGCCGCCATGAGCAGCGGAAGCGCGAACGCGAGGCCCCGCGCGGTGCGCGACGTCCCCCGCCGGACGAGGCGGTGCAACGGGCTCTCCTGAGACATTCGAATCCCCCCGAAGGTCGCTACTCTACGATCAAGGAGACCGGGTTTCAAAGATTATCGCACCGGAGACTCGGTCGCTTTCGCGTTGCGTAATGCGGGGTGTCGACGGGGTTTGCGGCGACTAGTCGAACCGGACGCTGACGAGCTTCGAGACGCCGGGCTCTTCCTGGGTCACGCCGTAGAGGGCCTGGGCCGTCTCCATCGTCCTCTTGTTGTGCGTGATGAGGACGAACTGCGTCTCTTCGGAGAGCTCCACGAGGAGAGATGTGAAACGGTCGATGTTCGCCTCGTCCAGCGGGGCGTCGACCTCGTCGAGGATGCAGAACGGTGACGGCTTGAACTTGAAGATCGCGACGAGAAGCGCGATTGCCGTGAGCGCCTTCTCGCCGCCCGACAGGAGGCCGATCGTCTGGTTCCGTTTGCCCGGGGGCTGCGCCATGATCTCGAGGCCCGAGTCGAGCGGGTCCTCCTCGTCGAGGAGATGCATCGACGCGGTGCCTCCGTGGAAGAGGCGCTGGAAGACCACGCCGAAGTTCGCGTTGACGGCCGCGAACGCTTCCTGGAAGCGCGCGGAGGACGTCAGGTTGATCGTCTTGATCGTCTCGAGGATCTGGGCGAGGGAGGTTTCGAGGTCGAGCTTCTGGGCCGAGAGCTCGACGAAGCGCCTGTGCTCGACGTCGTATTCCTCGAGCGCGGCGTGGTTGACCGGACCGAGCCGCTCGAGAGAAAGCGTCTTCTGGACGACGTCCTCGGCGAGCTGTGCCTCGAAGACCTCTTCGGCGACGGCGAACTCCTCTTCCGTCTTCTCGAGCGCGGGCAGCCCGGCGGGAAGGCAGCCGAACTCGGTGCGGCAGGTTTCGACGAGGTGATCCTGGTCCGCGCGTCGGCGCTCGAGGGCAAGGTCCGCCTCGAAGCGCGCGCGGCGGGCCGCGTCGAGGGCCTCGCGGGCGCCGGCGCTCCCGGTCTCGGCGGCCGTTCGGGTGTCGCGGCGCGCGGCGGCGGCGCCGTCCACTTCGGCGCGGCGCGCCTCGGCGGCCGCTGCCGCTGCGGCGGCGGTCGCCAGGGCGGCGGCCGCCAGGGCGCCCGCCTCGAGGGCGTGCGTCCTCCGCGCGTCTACCTCGACGAGGGCGTCGGCGAGCTCGGCGACGCGTCGGGCGGCTTCGCGCGAGCGATCCTCGGCGGCTGCGGCGGCGTCCGTCAGCGCCCGCACGCGTTCGGTCAGGACGTCACGGGCGTTTCGGGAGGCCGCGTCGGCTTCTCCGGCTTCCAGACGCGTGGCGCGAGCGGAGTCGAGTGACGCCTCGATCTCGGCAAGCGTCCGCTCGACGGTCGCCATCTCGGCGGCGCGGGCGGCGGCGAGACGCGCGGCCTCGGCGCGGCTCTCGCGGGCGCGGCCGAAATCGGCCGCGAGACCCCGCTCCTCGTCCTCGAGAACGGCGATCTCCTTGCGCGCGCGCTCCTCTTCCTCGCGGGCGGCGGCCGCCTTCGCGAGGGCCTCGGAGTGCTCGCGCTCGGCGGCGCGGGCCCCGGCCACGGCCTCGTCGAGCGTGGCTGCGAAGCTGCCGGCCTCCCGCGTCAGGGCGGCGATCGATGCGTCCGAGGCCGCGAGCTTCGTGTCGAGCGTCTCGCGCTCGCCCGCGAGGTTCTTGAGGTCGCGCCGGACCGTGAAGAGGCCTTCGCCAGGCACGTCCGTGCCGGCGGCCTCGACGACGGCGCCGCGCACGACGACGCCCGACTCCGTGACGATCGTCCGCTCGGGATGAACGGCCGCGATCGCGAGGGCGTCGTCCACGTTCGCGACGACGACCGCGTCGGGGAGGGCGGAGGCCGGCGCCTTCGCGGATTTCGGGGAGAGGAGCTCTCTCGCGATGCCCTTGACGCGCGGGTCGGCGGGCTTGAGCGGGAACGGCGTGTCGGGCAGCGGGTGGATAAAGCGCGCCGTGCCGAGCTTGCCGTCGCGCACGGCGCGCAGCGCGGCGTCGAGCGCGCTGCGGCTTTCGAGCACGGGGGCCTCGAGGGCCGCGCCGAGCGCGGCGTCGAGCGCAGCCTCGAATCCGGAGGCGGCCTCGAAGTGGTCGGCGAGGACGCCGGCGGGGGAGATGCCTGCGTTCGCGAGCGCACGGCGCGCGGACTCGCCGCCGGCCTCGCGCGACGCGAGCGTCGTCTCGAGGGCAGCGGTCCGCACGGCGACGGCGTGCTGGGACGCGACGAGCGCCTCGCGGGTGGTCTTGAGGACGGCGAGCTGCTCTTCGGCGGCCCGGCGCCCGTGGGTGGCGCTCTCGAGCTTCGCGCGCGCCTCGTCGAGTGACCCGGAGGCCGCGGCCACGAGGCGCGCGGCTTCCTCGACGGCGGCGCGGCGGCCCGCGAGGACTTCCGCGGCGCGGCCCTTCCGTTCCTCGAGCTTGGCGAGCGCGAAGGTGAGGCGGTCCTCGAGAAGCGCGGTCTCGCGCTCGCGGTTCGTCGCCTCGGCCGAGCGGCCTCCGGACGCGAGAAGGTCACGGCGGGCGCCCTCGCGGCGGCCCGTGACGTCCGACTCCTTCGCGGCCGCGGCCGCGAGCGCCTGCGCGGCCGCCTTTGCGGCCTCGTCGGCCTTCGCGAGCTCGCCCCCGGCCTCCTCGCGCGATCTCGCGCCCCGGCCCGCTTCCTCGACGAAGCGGATGTGGTCGGATTCCGTCTCCTTCTTCTGGGCCTCGAGGAGCTCGCGGCGCGCCGCGGCTTCCTCGGCCTCGCGTGCGGAGGCGGCGGCGGCCGCTTCGGCGGCGAGCAGGGCCTCGCGGGCGTGCGCGAACGCGTCGCCCGCCTCGCGCACGGCGCGCTCGTCCTCGTCGGCCAGCCGCCGGGCCTCGGTGAGCTCGGCCTCGAGGCGCCCGAGCTCCGCGAGCGCCGCAGCCTCGGCGTCCGTCGCGGCCGCGAGAGCCTTCTCACCCTCGGCGAAGCCCGACGTGAGCCGGTCGGCGCGGAGCCGCGCGAGCCGCCTCTTCTGGACCGCGAGGACGTCGGCCTGCTCCTTCCAGCGCGCGGCGCGCGAGGCCTGGCGCTTCAGGGAGGCGCACGTCCGGTCGATCTCCGCGACGATATCCGTGAGGCGCAGGAGGTTCCCGCGCGTCTCCTCGAGCTTGACCTCGGCCTGACGCTTCCGGATCTTGTACTTCGAGACGCCGGCGGCCTCCTCGATGAGGCGGCGGCGGTCCTGCGGCTTCGTCGAGAGGATCAGGTCGATCTTCTGCTGTTCGATGATCGAGTACGCCCGCACGCCGAGGCCCGTGCCCATGAGGATTTCCTGCACGTCCTTCAGGCGCGAGCGCTTGCCGTTCAGGATGTAGTCGCTCTCGCCGTCGCGCGTGACGCGCCGCGCGATCGTGACCTCGCCGCCCGTCTCGGCCCACTCCTCGCCGCTGCGCGACTCGAGGGTGATCGTGACCTCGGCCATCCCGAGCGGGCGGCGGTGAGCGGCGCCGTTGAAGATGACGTCTTCCATCGTCGTCCCGCGCAGGTTGCGCGCGGACTGCTCGCCGAGCACCCATTGCACGGCGTCGCAGATGTTCGACTTGCCTGAACCGTTCGGGCCGACGATGGCCGTGATCCGCGTCGGGAGCGTGACCGAGGTCCGGTCCACGAAGGACTTGAAGCCCTGGATGTCGAGTTTCTTCAGTCGAAACATGAGCGGCGGGAAGCTACCACGCGCCCAAGGGCCCAACCACTACATTTTGAGGGTGCGGCGAGGCCGGGGCTCTACCGGCTGGGGTTTCGCGAGCCGCGCCTCCTCCGGACACGAGACGCCGGGCGCGGCGTCGAGCGCGCGCAGGAGGCCGCCGCGCGAGGAGACGCCGAGCTTGGAGAAGACGTGCTTGAGATGGTCCTTGACGGTCCACTCCGTGATGTAGAGGCGGCGCGCGATCTCCGCGTTGCGCAGGCCTTCGAGGACGGCGCCGACGACCTCTGCCTCGCGGCCGGAGACGCCGCGCTCGCCGAGGCGCATGCGCACGTCTTCGGGCGAGAGCGTCGAGAGGAGCCGCAGCGTGAGGACGGCGACCTCTTCCTCCTCGTCGGAGAAGCGCGCGACCGAGGCCTCGAACACGCGGCCGTCGTCGAGCGTTCCGCGCCGGCGCGTGCCGGCGGGTGCGCTCGCGGCGAGGCGCTGGAGGTAGGCGTGGAGCGGGATGTCGCGTCCGCCGTCCGTCACGACGTGCGGCGCCGCCCCGCGCGACGAGAGGAGCGTCGTCGCGGCGGCGTTCGCGTAGAGGACCGCTCCGGAGGCGCGCACGAGGAGGACGGGGGTCGAGGCTGCGTCGGCGGCGCTCTCGAGGCGGCGGCGCGCGGCGGCGTGGATCTCGCACGCGGCCGCGAACTCGAGGAGCTGGGCGAGCATGGGCCGGAGGACCTCGAAACGCAGGGCCTCGGGGCCCGTCCACGGGCGCCGCGGCCCGCGCACGAGCGCGAGGATGCCGCGGACGAGCCCGGGCACCGCGAACGTCGCCGACAGGACGCCGGGGCCGCCCCCGCGGATGGCGGTCCGGACGGTTCTCAGGGGCGAGACCTGCGTTCCCGTCATCCGCCACCGGTAGCGCACGCCCTGGGGCTCGAAGACGTATTCGAGATCGACGACGTCGGGCTCGAGGACGGACCGGATCGAGTCGACGATCCGTTGCAGCGTCTGGGCGTTTCGGCCGCGGAAGGGCGGTCCGTCGAGGGGTGAGGCGGGCATATCGGGCGGCGGTCAGCCTTCGCCCGGCATTCTACGGCCCGGACGGTTTCGCGGAGCGTTCAATTCGTGTCGTCGGCCTCTGGACAACCCGGACTCGCGTGATAGTCTCTTGATTGACCAAAGTACCCCCCCTTCCTCTGTCGGAGGACACTTCCCATGTTGAGCTTCGAGGTCCGCAAGACCGGCGGCGAATCTGAAATCCGTAAGGTCCATCGGGACGTCATCCATATCGGCGCCTCGACGGGGAACGACCTCGTCGTCCGCGCCCGGGGTGTGCTGGGACGACACGCCCGCATCTCCGTGGCCGGCGAAGAGCTGCGGCTCGAGGTCCTCGGAAGCTCCCCCGGGTCCGACGTCACGCTGAACGGCTCCGTCGTCAAGACGGCGGCGCTCGCCGCCGGCGACCGGATCAACATCGGAGAGGCGACGATCACCCTCCTGAACGGGCCCGCGCCCAACCCCAACCGCATCTCGGCTCCGCCTCCGCGCGGCCGCGACGCCTTCTCGCTCGCCTCGGCGGCCCTCTCGCCGGTCCCGCTCCCGGTCCCCGCGCCAGCGGTTCCTCCGGCTCCGCGTCCGGCCGCCCCGGCGCCCCGTCCCGCGTCGTCTCCGGAGACACCGCGCTTCGAGCCGCGCGCCGCCGACCCGTGGACCGGTTTCTACGCGATCCTCCGCCGGCCTGCGCCGTTCGAAGAGCTCCTCCAGGATCTCGTGACGTACGTCTCCTCGGCGACGCCGCTCCACAGCCTGGCGTTCATCTCGCTTCAGCCCGCAAACGAGGGCGAGGCGATCGCCGCGGTCTGGAAGGGCACGCTCCCGAAGCTCTCTGCGAAAGCTCTCGCGGACGCCCGCGCCCTTCCCGGGCCCGGCGACGTCGCCGAGGGCGGCGCGCGATTGAAGGTTTTCCCGGTCCAGCGCGCGAGCGCGGACCCGATCGGAGTCCTCGTCCTTCCGGCCGACACGCTCTCGGATCCTGCGCTCTTCGATTTTGCCGCGCATGCAGCCGCGGCGGTGGGCTTCGTCCACGCCGAGCGCAGCGAGGCCGCGTTCGGCGAGCGCGCGCACACGGGCCACGTGCCGCCGCCCCCCATGTCCGGGGCGCTCGACGACCCGCTCGCCGCCCTCGTGGGGGCGTCGATCGCGATGCAGAACCTGAAGGCCTCGCTCTCACGCGTCGCCTCGGCGCGCGCGCCGCTCCTCCTCGTGGGTGACGTCGGCTCGGGCAAGACGGTCGTCGCCGAGACGCTCCACGCGCTCTCGCCCCGCCGGAGCCGGCCGCTCGTGCGCATCGCGGCCACGGCCGCGAGCCCGCAGGCGCTCGAAGAGGATCTCCTCGGCCTCGCGGCCGCGGCGGGCGAACGCCGCCGGCGCAATGGCCGCCTCTTCGACGCAGACGGAGGCACGCTGCTCATCGAAGAGGTCGGCGACCTTCCGGCGCAGACGCAGGCTCTCCTCTTCCGTCTCCTCGAGGCGCGCGAGGTCACGGCGCCCGGCGGTCGCACGGTGCCGCTCGACGTGCGCGTGATCGGGACGACGTCCCGGCCGCTGACGCGCGCCGTGGAGGACGGCCACTTCCGCGACGACCTCTACTTCCGCCTCTCGGCGCTCACGCTGCGCCTGCCGCCCCTGAAGGACCGCAAGGAGGACATCCCGGCCCTCCTCGACGCGCTTGCGGCGCGGCACGGCGGCCCGGCGGCGGCGCGTTTCGACGTCGAGGCCATGAACGCGCTCCTGAACTACCAGTATCCGGGCAACGTCCGCGAGCTCGAGAACGAGGTGCGGCGGCTCGCCGCGCAGGTCGGCTCGGGCGCGGTGTCGCTCGCCGATCTCGACCAGAAGTTCTCCGGCGAGCACGTCGAGCTCGCGATCAAGGAGAGCGACGACCTCAAGGAGATCGTCGAGAAGGTCGAACGCCAGGTCATCGAGCGCGTCATGCGCAAGGTTCGCGACAACCAGTCCCTCGGGGCGCGCCTCCTGAACATCTCGCGCGGCAGCCTCATCGCGAAGATGAAGGAGTACGACATCAAGGACTTCCGTTACCTCAAGCGGGGGGATTGAAAAGGGAGCCTCCCTGCCTCTCGGGTTGAGAGGCAGCCTTCGGTGGCGTAGGCTGCGCGCATCGCCCACGGGGAGGCCCCATGAAATTCGAACGGATCGTCCGGTGGTTCGCCCGTATCGCGCGGACGGGCCTGAAACCCGCTGCCGTCGCCGCCCTCCTGCTCTTCCGGCCGGCGCTCAGCGCGGACGGCGTGTCCGATGTGACCGTGCAGCAGATCGGCGCGCTGCTCGCCGAAAAGGCCTCGCGCACACCGGCCCAGCAGAAGATGGACTCGCAGCTCCTGCAGGCGGTCCGCGAATCGCAAGGGCAGCCGATGGCGCCGGGGGTCAACCTCGCGCCGGCCCAGGTCGGGACGGACGTAAACGGCAAGATCGCCGTCGACGTCAGCGTCCGATCGGCGGCGACGCTCGACGCGGTGACCGTCCAGATCGAGGCGATCGGCGGCGAGATCACGGCTCCCTCCTGGCAGCACCGGACGATCCGGGCGCGCATCGACCTCGCACAGGCCGAGGCCGTCGCGGGCCTGCCGGACGTCACCTTCCTCCAGCCGGCCGTGCGCTCGCTGCACGCCCAATCGGCGCGGCCCGTCGCCTCCCCGGCGCCCGCCGGGTTCGACGCCCGCGCGGCGCGCGTGAAGCAGCGCCTCGGCGAGGCGCTCCGTCATCCCCTCGCGGGGACGGTGAACTCGCAAGGCGATCGTACGCATCGCGCCGACGACGTCCGCAACACGTACGGCTTCTCCGGCGCCGGCGTCCGCATCGGCGTCCTGTCCGACAGCTTCAACTCCCTGGGGACCGCCGCCGCCGACGTGACGAGCGGGAACCTGCCGGGACCCGGCAACCCTTACGGGCGCACGACGTCCGTGACCGTCGTGCAGGACTTCACCCCGGCGAGCGACGAGGGCCGGGCGATGCTCCAGATCGTCCACGACCTCGCACCGGACGCCCAGCTCTTCTTCGCGACCGCGGACGTGAGCGAGGCGGGCTTCGCGGCCAACATCGTGGCCCTGCGCAACGCACCCTACAACTGCGACATCATCATCGACGACGTCTTCTACTTCGACGAGCCCGTGTTCCAGGATGGGATCGTCGCCCAGGCCGTCAACACCGTGACGACCGCCGGGGCGATGTACTTCTCGTCCGCAGGCAACGAAGGCAGCGTCGCGAAGAGCAGCGCCGGGTACTACGAAGGCGACTTCAACGATGCGGGCTCGCCGGCGTTCACGTACCCCGGCGGCGCCAAGGCAGGCACGATCCACAATTTCGGCACCGTCGGGTCGCCCGTCAACGGAGACATCGTCACGACGGCAGGGTTCACGTACACGCTGAACTGGGCGGATCCGGTGAACGCGTCGTCGAACGACTACGACCTCTTCCTCGTCAGCTCGACCGGGACGGTCAAGGGATCCTCCACGAACGTCCAGAACGGGACACAGCTCGCCTACGAGCGCGTCAGCCCGCCCGCCCTCGTCGTGGGCGACCGCCTCGTCGTCTTCAAGACAGCGGCCGCCGCCGTGCGCGCCTTCGCGATCAACACGCTCCGGGGCAGACTGACCGTCGTGACGACGGGCCAGACGCACGGTCACTCCGCCGCCGTGAACGGCTACAGCGTGGCGGCGGCTCCCGCGGTCGCCCCGGGCCCCTATCCCGCTGCCTTCGGCGCTTCGAGCCCGGTCGAGAACTTCTCCTCCGACGGTCCGCGCCGCGTGTTCTACAACGAGGACGGCAGCCCGATCACCGCGGGGAACTTCCTCTTCGTTACGAACGGCGGCACCGTGCGCAACAAGCCGGACCTCACGGCCGCGGACGGCGTGTCGACCACACTGCCTCCCACCTCGGGTCTGAATCCGTTCTACGGGACGTCGGCCGCCGCGCCGCACGCCGGCGCGATCGCCGGCCTCCTCAAGTCGGCGAGCCCCGCGCTCACCCCGGCGCAGGTCCGAACGATCCTGACCTCGACGGCCGTCGACGTCGAGTCGCCCGGGTTCGACAACATCAGCGGCGTCGGCATCGTGCAGGCGTTCCAGGCGATGCAGGCGGTCGCGCCCGTTCCCCAGGCCACGATCAACCTCGGGACGGTGACGGCCGCCGAAGGGACGTTCTCGAACGGAAACGGAGCCGTCGACCCGGGCGAGGTCGGGACCCTCGTCGTCCAGCTCACGAACCCCACGCTCGCGAACGCGACGACGGTTCTCGCGACGCTCACGACGGCGACGCCGGGCGTCACGATCGTGCAGGGGTCGGCCGAGTACGGAACGCTTGCGCCGTCCACGAGCGCCACGAACAGCCTTTCGCCCTTCGTGTTCGGCGTCGGCTCGAGCGTGCCCTGCGGAACGGTGATCAGCTTCTCGCTGTCCGTCTCGTTCGGCGGCGGCGCGAGCCCGCAGGTCTTCCCGATCGCCGTGACGGTCGGCAAG
>JBBQDQ010000018.1:0-32087 GCA_038319835.1 Thermoanaerobaculia bacterium
TGGTGGAAGACCGCACGCATTCTCGCGCTCGCGGCGATCGTCGTCTTCGCCGCGGCGAAGATCACGGCGCCCAAGCGCGTCGTTTTCGACCACACCTACGACCTCGTCGATCCGGCGCGCCTCCTCTACGCAGAACGCGGCTCTGCGGCCGCCTCGGGAGGCTGGGCGCAGCAGACCGCCCCGGCGCCCGCGGCCGCCCCGCAGAATCCCGTCGCAGCGCGCGAGGCGCGGGACGAGGCCGAGGCCGCGCAGCGCGTCATCCTGAGCGAGCCCTTCGAGACGACCCGGACCGCGAACCTCGAGGCCGTCATCTGGGCGCCCACGGACAACAACTGGGTGGACGTCGGCGTGAGCCTCATCGCCGAGGCGACGGGCGAGGCGCGCTCGTTTTCGCTGGTCTCGGACCGCTATCACGGCGTCGACGGCGGCGAGAGCTGGAGTGAGGGCCGCGAGAGCCGCACGGTGTGGGTCTCGCGCGTCCCCGCAGGGAAATGGGTCGCGAGGCTCGATCCGGAGTCCGAGCGCGGGCAGGCGCCGCCGCAGTTCCGGATCCGGCTCACGAGCGGCGTGCCCCACGTGTCGCACCTGATCTGGACGCTCGTGTTCCTCCTCGTGCCGCCGTTCCTCCTGATCTTCTCTAGGCTCTCGTGGGAAGGGCGGCGCTGGGCGGAGAGCGACTTCAACCAGGCGGGCGGCGAGCGCAGCGACTCGGATTCCGGCTCGGACTCGGACGAATAGGGAGGAGACGCGATGAGACGGATCTTCCAGGCCCTCGGCGGACTCCTCCTTCTCGGGTACGCGTGGGCCGCGTTCACGGGCTGGGAGACGGGCGGCGCCGTGAAGCACGAAACCCTGCCGGCCGGCGCACGAAACGCCGGCGGCTATCGCACCTGGCACTTCTGGAGCGGAGGAAAGTGATGATGGACTGGTGGAACCTGCACGGGCATCAGGTGACCTCGACGATCGTGTTCTCGGTCCTCGGCATGGTCATCTTCGCGGCGTTCTTCGCGATCCTCCCGAAGCTCCTGCCCTTCTCTCTCAAGAAGGAGATGGAGGAGGACCAGAACATCGCGCTCGGCATCGTGATCGGCTCGATCGTGATCGCGATGGCGATCATCATCGCGGCGTCGGTCACGGGCGGTTGACGGCGCTCCGGGCGAAGTCGTGAGCGGGGACCCTCACGCGGAGGGCCGCGCCGCCGGGGCGGCCCGGAGCGTCACGCCCGTCTACCTGACGGTCTTCGTCATCGCCTCGTGCGGGCTCGTCTACGAGCTCGTCGCGGGGGCGCTCGCGAGCTACCTCCTCGGTGACTCCGTCACGCAGTTCTCGCTCGTGATCGGCGTCTACCTCTCGTCCCTCGGCCTCGGGGCGTTCCTCTCGCGCTACGTCGTAAAGGGCGTCGCGCGCCGCTTCGTGGACGCCGAGATCGCTGTCGCGCTCGTGGGCGGCCTCTCGGCGCCGGCCCTCTTTTTCGCGTTCTCGTCGCCCCGCTGGTTCCCGCCCGTCTTCTACGGGATCGTCGTCGTGATCGGAACGCTCGTCGGCCTCGAGATCCCGCTCCTCATGCGCCTCCTGAAGGACGCCGTGGAGTTCCGCGACCTCGTCTCGCAGGTCCTCACCTTCGACTACCTCGGCTCGCTCGTCGCGTCTCTCCTCTTCCCGCTCGTCCTGCTTCCCCGCCTCGGCCTCACGCGCACGTCCGTCCTCTTCGGCCTCCTGAACGTCGCGGTCGCGTTCTGGTCCCTCCACCTCTTCCGGCACCGGATCGGGCACCCGTCCGGTCTGTACGTCCGCGCCGTCCTCACGGGCGCGATCCTCGCCGCGGCCTTCGTGCTCGCGGACCACCTCACGGCGGTTGCCGAGGAGAACCAGTACGCCGATGAGGTGATCGTCGCGAAGACGACGGCGTACCAGCGCATCGTCGTGACGCGGAACCGCGCCGGCTTCCAGCTCTTCCTGAACGGGCACCTGCAGTTCTCGTCCGTGGACGAATACCGCTACCACGAAGCGCTCGTCCACCCGGCCTTCGCGGTCGCCCGGAGCGGACGGCGCGTCGCCGTCCTCGGCGGCGGCGACGGCCTCGCCGTGCGCGAGATCCTCAAGCACCCCGAGGTCGAGAGCGTGACGCTCGTGGACCTCGACCCCGCGATGACGGCCCTCGCGCGGTCGCACCCGCTCTTCGTCGCGCTCAACGGCGGGTCGCTCGCGTCGCCGAAGGTGCGCGTCGTGAACGACGACGCGATGGTCTGGATCGGGCAGGGGACGGACCTCTTCGACGTCGTGATCGTCGACTTCCCCGACCCGAACAGCTACGCCGTCGGCAAGCTCTATACGTCGCGCTTCTATTCGCTCCTCAGGAAGCGGCTCGACCCGGACGGCGTCGTCTCCGTGCAGTCCACGTCGCCGCTCTTCGCGCGGAAGAGCTTCTGGATCGTGGACGCGACGCTGAAGGCCGCCGGCTTCACGACGAAGGCCTACCACGTCGCGGTGCCGTCCTTCGGCGAGTGGGGTTTCGTCCTCGCGGCGAAGAAGCCGTTCGAGGTCGCGCCCCGGCTGCCCGAGAACCTCCGCGCCCTCTCGACGGCGCTCCTTCCGTCTCTCTTCATCTTCGGACCCGACACGGGCCCGCTCGAGTCGCCGGTGAACCGGCTGAACGACCAGATCCTCGTCCGCACGTACGAGCGCGAGTGGAAGCGCTTCGACTGACGCGCCGCGACGCGATCGCGTCGCTCGTCGGCGCCCCGGCGCTCGCGGCTCTCGCCTCGGCCCTGGCTGCGTGTACACGCGCGGACGTCCGCGCGCTGGAGTTCCCGGGCGGCTTCGCCGTGCCCGACGTCTCCCTCGGCCACCTCCTGCGCGGCGGGGACCTCCTGGCGCGTCCCCCGGTCCGGACGGAGCGCGTCGGGACCGCCATCGTGGGGGGCGGCGTCTCGGGCCTCTCGGCCGCCTGGCGCCTCGCGCGCGCGGGCGACGGGGACTTCCGCGTCTACGAGCTCGAGCGCGCGCCGGGAGGCACGGCCGTCTCGGGCGGAAGCGACGTCAGCCTCTTCCCGTGGGGCGCGCACTACGTTCCCGTCCCGGCGTTCCGGAATCCCGCGCTCGAGGCTGTCCTCGAGGAGATCGGCGCGCTGGTCGGGCGGGACGCGGACGGCGCGCCCGAGTGGGCCGAGGAGATGCTCTGCCGCGAGCCCGAGGAGCGCCTCTACTACGGCAACCGCTGGCACGCGGGCCTCTACCCGTACGAGGGCGCCTCGCGCACGGACGTCGAGCAGGTGAGCCGCTTCCGCGCCGCGATGGACGCGTTCGCGGGCCGCAAGGACGCGAAGGGCCGCCGCGCCTTCGCGATCCCGACACGCCGCTCGTCGGAAGACGCGGATCTCCTCGCGCTCGACCGCGTCACGATGGCCGCCTGGCTGGACACGAACGGCTTCACATCGAAGCGCCTGCGCTGGCTTGCCGAGTACGGCTGCCGCGACGACTTCGGGACGAACCTCGACCGGATCTCCGCCTGGGCCGGCATCCACTACAACGCGGCGCGACTGCCGGGCAAGGACGAGGACGAGGAGCCGTCGGATTTCCTGACGTGGCCCGAGGGAAATGGCCGACTCGTGGCGCACCTCGCGAAGTCCGCGGCCGGAAAGCTCGACACCGGGACCCTCGTCTTCGACGTGGCGCCCGCGGCGCGGCCCGGCGGCCCCGCCGTCCTCCGCACCCTGGACGCGAAGACGCGCGAGGTCGTCGCCGTCGAGGCGAAGAACGTCGTCCTCGCCCTCCCGAAGTACGCCGCGCGGCACGTCTTCGCCCCGTGGCGCACGTCGCCTCCCGCGTGGCTCGACACGCTCACGTACGCCCCGTGGCTCGTCGCGAACGTGACGCTCTCGGGCCGGCCGAAAGAGACGGGGTATCCGCTCGCCTGGGACAACGTCCTCTACGACTCGCGCTCGCTCGGCTACGTCGTCGCGACGCACCAGACCGGAAAGGACCACGGGTCGACGGTCTTCACCTACTACCTCCCGCTCACGGACGAGGAGCCCGCGAAGGCGCGCGCGCACCTTCTCGCCGCCGAGTGGAAGGACCTCGCGGGCGCGGTCCTCGCCGACCTCTCGCGCGCGCACGCCGACCTGCCGGGTCTCGTGACCCGCATCGACTTCGCGCGCTGGGGCCACGCGATGCTCCGCCCGACGCCCGGCTTCCTCTCGAGCGAGGTCCGCGGGCTCGCGCCGCAGGGAGGCGTCCACTTCGCGCACGCCGACTCCGCGGGCCTGCCGCTCTTCGAGGAGGCGCAGGACGCCGGCGTGCGCGCCGCCGAGGCGATCCTCTCGTCGCGCGGGATCTCCGCGGGCGCGCTCGGGGCGGCTCCCGCGTGAAGTCCGGCCGGCGGAACGTCGCCGCGGCAATCGCCGTTGCCGCCGTGCTGGCGCTCGCGTCTCCGTGGCGGTTCCCCCTGTCGAGCGACGGAGGCCTCGTCCTCCGGACGTCTCTCGCCCTCGCGATCGAGGGGACGTTCCGGCTCCCCGCGCCTCCCCCCGGAGCGGGTTTCGACCCGTTTTACTTTCATCCGGCGGCGGACCGGGGCGTCGTGGCGGTCTATGCACCTCTCGGCGCGCTGCTCCGCGCAGGTGCCGTGCGGATCGCCGGGCTGCTGCCTGCGGGAAACGGACGCGGCACGGCCGCGGACGCGGCGTTTTCCCTCCTCCCGATCCTCTTCGCCGCCGCCACGGTCTTCCCGCTCTCGCGCCTCTCGCGCTACGGCGGCGCGGGAAGGAGGATGGCTCCTCTCGTCGCCGCGGCCATCCTCCTCACGACGTTCCTCGGCCCGCTCGGCGTCTCCGACTTCCAGGAGCCGGCGCTCGCGTTCCTGACCGCCGCGTCGCTCGAGAGGGCCCTCGCGGCGCGGCGGCTGGCGCCGGGGCGCCGCGCCCCGCTCTTCGCGGCCTCGGGCGCGCTCCTGTCGGCGGCGCTCCTCGCCAAGCCGTCGGCGTTCGTCCTCGCGCCGGCTCTCCTCGCGGCGGCAGCCTGGCCTCGCTCCGCCCGTCGGCTCGCCCGCGACGCCGGTGCCCTCGCCGCCGGAGCCGCGCCCGGCCTCATCCTCTTCTTCGCCCTGAACGCGATCCGCTTCGGCAATCCGTTCGAGACGGGCTACGGCGGCCAGCTCGCCCATCCGCTCGCGCGGGCCGTCTCGCCGCTCTGGACCGCTCTGCGTCTCACGGTCCTGCCCAACCGGGGCCTGCTCTTCTTCGCGCCGCTCCTCCTCCTCGTCTTCCCCGGCATTCGCAAGCGGCTCGGCCCCGGTCCGCGGCGCGCCGACCGTGCGGCCGCCCTCCTCGCGGCCGGCGCCTTCTTCGCGACGGCGCTGACCTGGTTCGCGTGGGAGGGAGGCTTCGGCTGGGGACCACGCCTCCTCGCGCCTTGCGTCGCGCTCGTCGCCCCCGCGCTCGCGGTCGATACGCGCCCGCGCCGCCGCGCGTTCGCCGTCCTGGCCGCCTGCGGGCTCGCCGTGAACCTCCCGGGGCTCCTCCTCGACTCCGCCCGGATCTACGCCGTCGTCGCGGGCGAACCGTCCGCCGGAGCGCCGCTGGGGCCCGTCGTCCCGATTCACGCGCAGGCCGGAGCCCCGGGCAGCATCTTCCCGCTGCAGCGCCCGCACTACGTCCCCGCGAGCGCGACGTGGATCGTCGCGCCGCGCGTCCTTGCCCGCATCGCCCTCCGGGGCGACGGTCCCGCCGCCGGGGCCTCGGGCACGAGGCGGGACGCGCTGCTCTTGCGCAGGATCCTCCGGCTGCCCGCATCGAGGCCAGGCTCCGACGTCGGACGGGCGCTCCTGGAAGAGGCCTGGATGACCGCCGAGGTGGAGCCTCCGCGCGCCCTGCGAATGGCGGAGGCCGCCGTGGCGTTCGCGGGGCCTCCCGTCGACTCCCGCGCCGTCGCGTCGGCGCTCGCGCTCCGGGCCGGGCGCTTTCGCGACGCCGAGCGCTTCTGCCGGGAGGCGCTCGCGCTCGACCCGGCGCGCGCCGACCTGCGCGGGAACCTGCAGCTCGCCGAGCGCGCCCTGGCCGGGACGAGGTGACGCGATGCGCCTCGGCTACGATCCGGCGCAGCAGATGACCTCGAACTGGCTCTTCTCGCGGCGCGCCGACCTCGCCCTCTTCGGAGGCTCGGCCGCGCTCGCCCTCGGCCTTCTCCTCTTCGGACGCGCGTCGGGCGTCCTCGACGGCGACGTCCCGCCGTGGGTCTTCCTCGTCGGGATCGTCGGCGTCGACGTCGCGCACGTCTGGTCGACCGGCTGGCGTGTCCTCGCGGACGGCGAGGAGGCGCACGAGCGGCTCTTGCTCTACGCGGGCGTCCCGCTCCTCGCGTGGTTCGCGGGCATCGCGGCCTACTCGGTGTCGGCGCTCGTCTTCTGGCGGCTCCTCGCGTACCTCGCGGTCTTCCACTTCATGAGGCAGCAGTACGGCTGGGTCGCGCTCTACCGGCGGAAGAACGGCGAAGGCGAGGAGGGCGCACTCGCGCGCCGCCTCGACGCGTCCGTCATTTACGGGGCGACGCTCACGCCGCTCGTCTTCTGGCACGCGCACCTCCCGCGGCGGTTTCAATGGTTCCTGCAGGGCGATTTCGTGTCGGGACTGCCCCCGTGGGTGAGCCGGGCGGCATTCGCCGTCTACGCGGCCGTCTTCGCCGCCTGGGCCGTCAAGGAAGCCGCGCGCGCCCGGGGCGGGAAGCGCGTGTCGTGGGGCAAGGTCCTCGTCGTCCTGACGACGGCCGCGACCTGGTTCCTCGGGATCGTCGCCTTCGACTCGGACTATGCGTTCACGGTCATGAACGTCTTCGTTCACGGGATCCCGTACATGGGCCTCGTCTGGTTTACCTCCAGGGCCCGCGCCGAAGGCCGCCGCGCGGCCGGCGAGCCGCCCGCCGTCGCGGACCGGTGGCTCGCGAGCCTCCCCCTCTTCCTCCTCCCGCTCGTCGCCATCGCGTTCGCCGAGGAGTGGGGCTGGGACCGCCTCGTCTGGCACGACCACCCGCGCTTTTTCCCCGGCACCCCGCTCGAGCCCGGCGCCCTCGCGCTCGTTCTGCTCGTGCCGCTCCTCGCCCTTCCGCAGGCGACGCACTACGTGTGGGACGCGTTCCTCTGGAAGATGAAGAGGCAGAACGCGGCGGCCGTGTCGTCGCTCGGGATCGCCGCGTGAAGCCGCTCGGCGTCCACTTCCTGCTCGACGTCGCGGGCGCTCCGTTCGAGACGCTCGACGATCCGGTCCTTGTCGAGACGCTCCTCGTCGAGGCGGTGAAACAAATGGGCGCGAAGGTCCTCGGGATCCACATCCACCGCCTCTCCCCACAGGGGGTCAGCGGCGTCGTCGTGATCTCCGAGTCGCACCTCACGATCCACACGTGGCCCGAGCGCGGCGAGGCCGCGGTGGATCTCTTC
Organism: Thermoanaerobaculia bacterium; assembly: GCA_038319835.1. Taxonomy (GTDB): domain Bacteria; phylum Acidobacteriota; class Thermoanaerobaculia; order UBA5066; family UBA5066; genus Fen-183. Next base: position 7,427 of record JBBQDQ010000018.1, read on the forward strand.
ACGTGCGGGGACGCGGGGCGCGCGCGGACGGCCGTCGGCGCCCTCGCAAGAGCGCTCGGCGCCGCGAGGTCGAAGGTCGAGGAGCGTGTCCGGGGCGTCGGCGACTGACCGGTCAGAACCAGCCGGACCGCATCCGCGCGTACGAATCCTCGTTCTCCTCGCAGAGCGAGGCGAGAGCGGCGGCTTTCGGGAGCTCGGTCCGGATCCAGTACTGCGCCGCCGCGAGCTTGCCCTCGTAGAACTCTTCCGGACCGCGGCCCGCGTCGATCCCCTCCCGCGCGACGGCGGCCTGCAGCAGCCACTGCCACGCGACGACGAACGTCGAGAAGAGCTCGAGGTAGTCGGCGGCGTGCCGGAGCATCGCCTCGACGTCCCCGCCCGCACCCTTCTTCCCGAGAGCGGCCGTGAGCACGCCGATACGTTCGCCCGTCCCGCGCACGGCGGCGATCCAGTCGGGCGCGACGCCCGCCGCGTGCGCGCGGGCGCAGGCCGACGCGACCTCGCGGCCCAGGGCGGCCAGCGCCTCGCCTTTCTGCCCGACCGCCTTGCGGCCGAGGAGGTCGAGCGCCTGGATGCCCGTCGTCCCCTCGTGAATCGAGTTCAGCTTCTGGTCGCGCCAGAGGGCCTCGGGCAGGTACTCGCTCGAGTAGCCGTAGCCGCCGTGGACCTGCACGGCGAGGGACGTGGACTCGAAACCCTTCTCGGCCGGGAAGCTCTTCGCAACGGGCGTGAGGAGATCGAGGAGGAGCTGTGCGCGCTCGCGCGCGGCGTCGTCCGGCGCGTGCTCGGCGGCGTCCGCGAGCTTCGCGACGCAGAGGATGAGCGAGAGGCCGCCCTCCACGATCGCCTTCTGGCGCAGGAGCATCCGCCGCACGTCCGCGTGCTCGATGATAGGGACCTGCGGCTTCGACGGATCGCGGCTCCCCGCGGGCCGGCCCTGCGAGCGCGTGCGCGCGTAGGCGAGGCTCTCGTGGTACGCGACCGAGGCCGTCGCGACGGCATCCGCCCCGACCGAGATGCGTGCCGCGTTCATCATCTGGAACATGTAGGGGACGCCCTGGTTCGCCTCGCCGACGAGCCAGCCGCGGCAGTCGCCGGCCTCGCCGAAGGAGAGGACGGCGGCGGGGAGCGCCTTCCAGCCGATCTTGTGGACGAGCCCGGCCGTCGTGACGTCGTTCGAGACGAGACCGCCCCCATCAGGTCGCAGCTTCGGGACGACGAAGAGGCTGACACCCCGGATCCCGGCGGGCGCCCCGTCGATCCGGGCCAGCGCGAGGTGGACGACGTTCTCGGACAGGTCGTGGTCACCGCCCGAAATGAAGATCTTCGAGCCCGAGAGGAGGAAGTGGTCTCCGGCCGGCGTCGCGCGCGTCGCGACGTCCGAGAGGCTCGAGCCCGCCTGCGGCTCCGTGAGCGCCATCGTCCCGGTCCAGCGGCCCTCGTAGAGCCGCGAGAGGTACGTCTCCTTCAGCACGGCGCTGCCGAACGCCTCGATGAGGTGCGCGGCCCCCGTCGTGAGGCCCGCGAAGCTGTAGACGGCGCAGCAACCCGCCATGACGTACAGGTGGGCGGCGGTCGCGATCGTGAGCGGCAGCTGCGCCCCGCCGACGTCGAACGGGCGCGAGGCGGCGACGACGCCGATCTCGACGAGCTTCGGCCAGATCGTGTGCAGCGCGGGGTGAACCGTGACGCGGCCGCCGGCGAACCCTGGCGGCTCGGCGTCGAGCACGCGGTACGCCGGAAACAGCGTTTCGCGCGCGAAACGCCGGCAAACGCCGACGTAGGCGTCGAACGTTTCCCTCCCGTGGTCGGCGAAGCGCGGATACGCGAGGAGCGAGGCCGCGTCGTGGACCTCGTAGAGGAGGAAATCGAGGTCGCGGTCGGCGACGAGAGGGTTCACGCGTCTTCTCCGAGCTTCTTCTTCAGCTCGCCGAGATCCCGTGTCAGCGAGGCGACCGCCTGCTCGAGCGCCGAGAGGCGTGCGGCGAGGTCGGGCACGGGAGGAGCCGGTGCGGGGCGCGCCGCCGCGGCGTCCGCCGCGGGTCCGCCCACGAGGTGCATCCAGCGCGCTTCCTTCTGCCCCGGACGGCGGGAGAGCTCGGCGACGAGCGGCTCCGTGCCCGCGCCGAGCCGCCGGAGCGCGTCCTCGGCTTCGCCGGGCGTCGCGAAGGCGTGCAGCCGGTCGCTCCGGCCGCGCAGTTCGCCTGGCGTCTGCTCGCCGCGCAGGAGGAGGAGCGTGAGAACGGCCTTCCCCGCCGCGTCGAGGCTCCATCGGCGGTCGACGTTCTGCTCCCACTTCTCGGCGCGTGCGCCTCCCGTCTTCCACACGAGGACGTGCTCGCGCAGCCGTTCGAGAGCGGCAAGGACGGACGCCTCGTCCAGGTCCGTCACGGGATCGCGGTTCGTCTTCTGGTTGCACGCCGCGACGAGCGCGTGGAGCGTGAGCGGGTAGTACTCCGGCGTCGCCTGCTGCTTCTCGAGCAGCACGCCGAGGACGCGGATCTCCATCGCGTCGAGCGGCCGGGGCAGCCTCGGAGGCGGCGTGTCGTCGGTGAGCGGCATGCGGACCGGGATTATGCGGCGGTCACGATATGATTACGGGGCTCGCGGGGAGAAGGAGACGTCGATGAAACCGGCTCGTCCGGCGCGGAGAGCTTCCGCATGAATCCCTCGACTCTTTTCGAAGTGAAAGGCGTCACCGGGGTCGCGTTCCTCGGTTTCGCCGGCCTCCTCCTCTTCATCCTCGTGGTCTCGTTCCGCTCCCGGGCGACCGTCTTCTGCCAGTACCTCAAGGCGATGACGGGGATCGAGCTCAAGCCGCGCGACGTGCGCACCTTATACAAGGCCCAGGGGCAGGACGGCGTGCGCGAGCTGTTCCTCGACCTCATCATCAAGGAAGACCTCCGGCAGACGGGTCCGCTTCAGATCCCGCCCGAGATGCGCGCCGGCACGCCAGGCGCTCCGAAGACCAGGACCTGACGGGGGCGGCACGAACCGTGCTCGCCGACCCGCGATGAGCACGTTCGTCCTCCGCAGAGTCCAGGCCGCGGCGTGCTTACTCGCCGCGGGGCCGCTTCTCGCCCAGGCGCCGCCCGCTCCGAGCCCGGCTCCCACGCCGCGCGCGGGGGCGACGGCGGCGGAAGAGGTCACCGTGCTGACGCTCGACGTCGTCGCCGTGGACGGGAAGAACCGGCCCGTGTTCGGCCTCGTCGCGGCGGACTTCGAGGTGCGCGTCGCGGGCAAGGTCCAGACGATCGACTTCTTCGAGCCTCCGCGGGAGAGCGCCGCGCGGATCGCCGGCGCGCCGAAGGAAGGCCGGCCCGACTCGGAAGAGCGCATCGCGGGGACGACGACCCCGTTCGAGGCGAAGGGCTCGACACGGCACGTCCTGGTGTGGGTCGACCTCGAGCAGCTCCCGCGCCGCTCGATCCTCGACGTCTCCGAGGCGCTCCACAAGGCGTTCGACCACGCGCCCGCCGGGCGCTACGGGTTCGCGACGCACTTCGGCGGAGTCTCCGCGCGCGTGTGGGACGCGGGCTCCGTGGAGTCGCTCCTCATGGAGGCCGATCGGATGAACGCCGAGGTGATGGAGAACATGGAATCTTCCTCGGCCCGCACCGCCGGGTTTTCAGCGGTCTCGTCCGCGCGCGGCACCGATTCGCCGCTCCAGTACGAGGCACGGAAGCTGTATGAGAAGCAGCTCATCGATGGGCTGATCGGCGCAGAAACGACGGGGGCCGGCGAGCAGGGCATGCGGATCGCCATCCAGGCGATCGCGGACTACCTGCAGGCCGAGCGGCGGCGCGTGAAACGCTCCCTCGAGGACCTGCGCGAGACGGCCGAGCGCCTCTCGGCCCTCGAGGGGCCGCGCCACCTCTTCTTCGTCTCGGAGGGCTTCGAGCGTGTGCCCGGCTTCAACTTTCTCGCGCTCCTCAGCGCCCAGGAGACCGCGCGTGTGCGGGTGTCGGCGAACTCCGGGGGAGGCTACGGGCAGCAGCCCACGGGCTCGCGCGGCCGGACGACCGGCACGGGGGGCTTTGCGCCGGTCCCCGGAACGCCGGGCGCCGCCCGGGACCTCGGCGCCGGCCGTTTCGGGTTCGACCCGGGCCCGCTCTTCGAGGCCGACGACCTCGACCGCTGGCTCGCGGCCTCGGGCGTCATCGTCCACTTCATCGACCCGGGTGCGCTCGGCCGGGGCCTCCCGTCGGCGGAGGACAAGCACGCGTTCAATGCCGCGCTCCGCCAGGACGAGACGCGGAACCTCCAGGAAACGCCCCTCCGCTACGCGACGTCGACGGGCGGGACCGCACGCCTCACGACGAACGACCTGGGCGGAGCGCTCGGGGACGTCCTCGATGCGGCGACGGCGACGTACCGGATCGGCGTCCGCCTGCAGGGCGTGAACCCGAAGAAGACGTACAGCGTGAAGGTCGCGACGCGGAAGGCCGGCGTGAACATGCTCGCGCGTTCGGCGTTCAGGCCGGCGGGACCGGCCGCCCGCACCGCCGCGGCGATCGGCGAAGATGCGCGGCACGCGGGCGTCGCGGCCCGGGCGGACGAGCGGCGGCCGGGCACGGCCCGCACCGCGAAAAAGCCGATCCCGGTCGCGCTCGAGTGGAAGGGCCGGGCGTCGACGGCGTCGCCCGATCCCGCGAAGCCGTTCTGGAAGATCGAGGTCCGGATCCCGCACGAGGAGCTGCACTTCGACACCGAGTCCGACGCCTTCGTCGCGAGCGTCCAGATCGCGGTCGAGGCGGCCGCCGTGGACGGGCCCGCGCGCGACTCGACGAGCGACGACTGGTTCCTGTCCTATTCGGGCCCCGAGTACAAGGAGGTCCGCGACACGGCGGCGTCGCGGCTCGTGACGCTCCAGCTCCCGCCCGGCCGCTACGACGTGAAGGTGTCGGTCCACGACGCCCTCGGCGGGACGTTCGGGCAGGCCACCCTCCGCGTCGACGCGCGCTGAGTAGACTCGGAGCATGCTCCGAGATTCCCGCTTCCCCGGCCCTCCGCCCCCGCACGGCGACTTCTCCCCCGACGATTTCCGCCGGATGGGCGAGGCGGCCGTGGAGCGCCTCGCGCGATACTTCGAGACGCTCGAGTCCCGGCCCGTCCTCGCGCGGACGAAGCCCGGAGAAGTCCTCGCGCAGCTCCCGCCGCGCGCCCCCGAAGAGCCGGAGCCGTGGGACGCGATCGAGCGCGATCTCGACCGCCTCGTCGAGCCGAACCTCACGCACTGGCAGCACCCGGGCTACCTTGCGTACTTCGCGAACACGGGCACGGCGCCCGCCGTCGTCGGCGACTTCCTCGCGGCGGGCTACAACCAGGTCGGCATCCTCTGGAGGACGTCGCCCGTCCTCACGGAGCTCGAGCAGGGTGTCGTCCGCTGGCTCCTCGACCTCGTCGGCCTTCCGTCGGGGCCGGACGGGTTCGACGGCCAGCTCGCGGACACGGCCTCGACCGCCTCGCTGATCGCGCTCGCCGCCGCGCGCGAGGAGGCGTTCCCAGACGTCCGCAGGACGGGCCTCGCCGGCCGTCCGGCGGGCTCCGTCTACGCCTCCGGGCTCGCGCACTCCTCGATCGACAAGGCCTGCGTCGTCCTCGGCTTCGGGACGGAGGGCCTGCGCAAGATCCCGGTGGACGCGGACTTCCGGATGGACGTCGACGCGCTCGCCGCCGCGATCGCGACGGATCGCGCCGCGGGCCGCGTCCCCGTCGCCGTCGTCGCGACGGCGGGGACGACGACCGTCACGTCCGTCGACCCGCTCGCCCGGCTCGCGGACCTCTGTGCGAAAGAGCGGATCTGGCTTCACGTCGACGCCGCGTACGCCGGCTCGGCGGCCGTCCTTCCGGAGATGCGTCCTCTCTTCGCGGGATGGGAGCGCGCCGATTCCGTCCTGTACAACCCTCACAAGTGGATGCTCGTCCCTCTCGAGTGCACCGGCCTCTTCTTCCGGAAGATGGAACGCGTCCGCCGCGCCTTCTCCGTCGTCCCGAACTACCTCGAGACGCCAGAGGGGCAGACCGTGCGCGAGTACATGGACTACGGCGTCCAGCTCGGCCGGCGCTTCCGCGCGCTCAAGATGTGGATGACGCTGCGCGCCTTCGGGGCCGCGGGCGTGCGGACGCGGATCGCCGACGCTCTGGAACTCGCACGCGCCCTGCGCGGGGAGCTCGAGAAGGAGCCGGACGTGACGATCGTCGCACCGACGCCGTTCTCGGTCGTCGCCTTGCGCTGGCAGCCCGCGGGCATGCCGGACGCCGAGGCGGACGCGGCGAACGCCCGGATCCTCGCGCGGATCAACGAGGACGGCCGGACCTTCGCCTCCCACGCCCTCGTGAGGGGCCGGTACGCCATACGGGCGGCGATCGGGAACGCCCGGACGGAGCGGCGGCACCTCGAGGCCTTCCTCGCCGCTTTCCGTGAGGCGGCGGCCGCCGAAGAGGCCGCCGGACGCTGACGGGATCCGTTCGCCGGTCCGGAACGCCCGTTCGCCGAAAAGCATCCCCATCCTGAAACGAACTCTCATCGGATATCGTACTGACCGAGTCTGAATTGCTTATGGAACCTTTAAACAAATCAGCCGACCTCACCGGGCTCCAGATCGACAGAGCCGATGAGCCCCGCTCCCGCCGCTTCCTCTGGGCCGCCGTCGCGACCGCCTGCGTGGCGGCCGTGGCCGCCGCCTTCTTCGTCGCCCGCTCGAAAGGCGTCGCGATCCGCCCACCCGAGGTCGCCACGACGCGCGTCGCCCTCGTGACGCCGACGCAGGCCTCCACCGTCCTGACGGCGTCCGGCTACGTCGTCGCGCGCTCGAAGGCCGAGATCTCCCCGAAGACCGTCGGCCGGGTCGCGTGGCTGAACATCGAGGAAGGCCAGAAGGTGAAGAAGGGCGAGCTCGTCGCCCGGCTCGAGTCGCAGGAGCTCGAGGCCCAGAAGCGCCAGTACGTCGCCGCGCGGGACCAGGTCGTCGCGCAGATCGAGAACGCGCGCCTGGAACGCAACCGAGCCAAGTCCCTCCTCGACCAGAAGATCGGCTCGCAGCAGGCGTTCGACGCCGCGGACTCGCAGGTGCGCGCCCTCGCGGCCCAGGTCGCCGCCGCCGAGCAGCAGATCAAGTACACGGACGAGCTCATCAAGAACGCCGAGATCTACGCCCCGATCGACGGCGTCGTGACCGTGAAGAAAGCATTCCTCGGCGAGACGGTCGCCCCGCAGGGCTTCGGCGGCGCCGGCTCGGCGGGCGCGACGTTCGCCGTCATCGTCGACCTCTCCTCTCTCGAGATGGAGGCCGACATCAACGAGCAGAACGTGGCGAAGCTCACGATCGGCCAGCCGGCGGAGGTCGCGCTCGACGCGTATCCCGACAAGCCGTACAAGGCGCGCCTCCGCCAGATCGTCCCGACGGCCGACCGCCAGAAGGGCTCCGTCAAGGTCAAGATCGAGATCTTCGGCAAGGACGCGCGGGTCCTGCCCGAGATGTCCTGCCGCGTCGTCTTCCTGAACCCAGAGGCGAAGGTCGACGAGAAGGCAAAACCGAAGGTCATGGTTCCCTCCGCCTCGGTCGTCACGATCGGGAGCGAGAAGGGCGTCCTCGTGGTCGCGAACGACAAGGCGGCCTTCCGGCCGCTCGTCCTCGGCGCGGCGTCCGGCACGCAGGTCGAAGTCGCGTCCGGCGTGTCCGGCGGCGAGGAGATCGTCGCGGACGCCGCCTCCGCGACCCACGCGTGGCGCCGCGAGCAGAACGTCCGCCTCAAGAAAGACTGATTCCGCAGGGACACGAAGGAGAGCCTCATGGCGACCCCTCTCATCCAGATCGACTCGCTCGTCAAGCAGTACACCCGCGACACGCAGGTGCTCACGGTCCTCGACAGGCTCTCGTTGAACGTCGAGGACGGGGACTTCGTCGCGCTCATGGGCCCGTCCGGCTCGGGCAAGACGACGCTCCTGAACCTCATCGCGGGCATCGACCGCCCGACCTCCGGCCGCATCCTCGTCGGCGACGCGGAGGTCTCGAAGATGAGCGAGGCGGCCCTCGCGAAATGGCGGAGCCAGAACGTCGGCTTCATCTTCCAGCTCTACAACCTCGTCCCCGTCCTCACGGCCTACGAGAACGTCGAGCTCCCGCTCCTCCTCACGAACCTGAACCGGGCCCGCCGCAGGAAGCAGGTCGAGCTCGCTCTGTCCGTCGTCGGCCTCGCGGACCGGATGGACCACTACCCGCGCCAGCTCTCGGGAGGGCAGGAGCAGCGCGTCGCGATCGCGCGCGCGATCGCGACCGACCCGAAGCTGCTCGTCGCCGACGAGCCGACCGGCGACCTCGACGCGAAGAGCGGCGAGGAGATCCTGACCCTGATGGAGCGCCTGAACGCCGAGTTCAAGAAGACGATCGTCATGGTCACCCACGACCCGAAGGCCGCCTCGCGCGCGCACCGGCTCGTCCACCTCGACAAGGGCGTCCTGAAGGAGGACGTGCACGCCGAGAAGGGCAAGGCCGTCGGCATGGCGGCCGCCGTCTCGGCGTCGGCCACCTGAGATCCCCGGAGGTCCGGTGAAGTTCTTCCCGTACGTCTTCAAGAGCCTGTTCCGCAAGAAGACCCGCTCGCTCCTCACGCTGGGGTCGATCCTCCTGCCCCTCTTCGTGATCTGCGTGATGGGGACGCTCCTCAGGACGCTCGAGCGGCAGCCGACGGGCCAGGGGATGTTCCGTCTCGTCACGCGGCACAAGGTCTCTCTCTCGAACTGGATCCCGGAGGCGTACCGCGCGCGCATCCAGCAGCTCGGAGGCATCGAGGACATGTCGATCTGGTGCTGGTTCGGCGGCAAGTACGTCGACTATTCCGCGAAGAACATGTTCGCGCGCTTCGGCGTCGAGCCGGAGAAGCTCCTGAAGGTGTTCGACGAGGCGCGGGTCGTCCAGGGCAGCGCGGCGGACTGGATCCAGGACCGCTCCGGGGCGATGGTCGGCGACGCGCTCATGAAGAAGTACGGCTGGACGCTCGGGCAGAAGGTCGTCCTCGCGGGCGACATCTACCCGGTCAACCTCGAGCTGACGATCCGCGCGGTCTACACGGCGGACAACGCCTCGGCGCTGTTCTTCAACTGGGCCTACGTCGAGGAGGCGCTCCCGCGCGTCAAGGGCCGCATCGGGACGTTCTACATCCGCGCGAAGGACGCCGAGGCCGTCGCGCGCCTCCCGAAGCAGATCGATGAGATGTTCGACAACACGGACGCGCCGACGAAGACGGAGACCGAGAAGGACTTCCAGAACGGATTCGTTTCGATGCTCGGGAACGTCCAGCTCATGCTGACCGGCATCAGCACCGCGATCGTCTTCGTAATCCTCCTGATCGCCGCGAACACGATGTCCATGGCCGCACGCGAGCGGTTGAACGAGATCGCTGTCCTGAGGACGCTCGGCTACCCGAAAGGCACGATCCTGGGAATGATCCTCGGAGAGAGCCTCCTCCTCGCGCTCCTCGGAGGATTCCTCGGTCTCGGCCTTTTCGCCCTCGGCTTCCCGGGCTTCAAGGCGGCGCTCATGAACTCGCCGATGGCCGGGATGGCCGCGGGCATGCGGATCTTCCCGTCGGTCCTCGCCGCGGGCTTCGGCGTCGCGGTCTTCGTCGGACTCGTCGCGGGCATCGTCCCGGCCGTGGGCGCCGCGCGGCGCTCGATCACCGACGGCCTCAGGCAGGTGGGCTGATGAAGTTCTTCCCCTACGTCTTCAAGAGCCTCTTTCGCAAGAAGACCCGGTCGCTCCTGACCGTGGGGTCGATCGTCCTCCCCCTCCTCGTGATCTGCATCATGGGGACGCTGCTCCGGACCCTCGAGAGCGACCCGACGGGCGGCAAGGGGATGTTTCGCCTCATCGTGCGGCACAAGGTCTCCCTCACGAACTGGGTCCTCGAGGCCTACATGCCGAAGCTCGCGCAGCTGCCGGGCGTCACGGACGTCGTCCGGATGAACTGGTTCGGCGGGGCGTACATCGACCAGAAACCCGAGAACATGTTCGCGCGGTTCTCGACGTCGGACCCGGAGACGCTCCTGAGGGTCTTCGACGAGGCGTCGATCGTCCAGGGCTCGGCGAAGGACTGGATCGGCGACCGATCCGGCCTCCTCGCGGGCGAGCTCCTCATGAAAAAGTACGGCTGGAAGCTCGGCCAGAAGATCACGCTCAAGGGCGACATCTACCCGGTCAACCTCGAGCTCACGATCCGCGCGACCTTCAAGGGGCCGGACGAGACGGGCGTGTACTTCCATCACCAGGCGATCGAGGAAGCCATCCCGCGCGTGAAGGGCTTCGTGGGCTGGTACTGGATCAAGGCCGACTCTCTCGCCGCCGTCGAGCGCCTCCCGAAGGAGATCGACGCGATGTTCGACAACAGCTCGGTCCCGACGCGGACCGAGACGGAGAAGGAGATGCAGAACGGCTTCGTCTCGATGCTCGGGAACGTGAAGCTCATGGTCACGGGCATCTCGATGGTCATCGTCCTCGTGATCCTCCTGATCGCGGGGAACACGATGGCGATGGCCGCCCGCGAACGCGTTACCGAGATCGCCGTCCTCCGGACGCTCGGCTACCCGAAGGGCACGATTCTCGCGATGATGCTCGGCGAGAGCGTCCTCCTCGCGCTCGTCGGCGGGACGATCGGCGCGCTTCTCTTCGTCGGCCTGTTCCCCGGCTTCCGGCAGGGGCTCCTCTACTCGCCGATGGGCGGATTCGCGGCCGGGATGAGGCTCTTCCCGGAGATCGTCGCTGCGGCGTTCGCCATCTCCGTCTTCGTCGGCGTCCTCGCAGGCCTCGTACCCGCGGTCCGTTCCTCGCAGCGCTCGATCACGGACGGCCTTCGGCAGGTCGGCTGATGAAGTTCCTGCCCCTCGTCCTGAAGAACCTGCTGCGCAAGAAGACGCGCTCGGGGCTGACGATCGGCTCGATCCTGCTGCCCTTCTTCGTGATCTGCCTCCTCGGGACGTTCGTCGCGATGCTCGACGCGGACCCGTCCATGGGAAAGGGGATGTTCCGGATCGCCGTGCGTCACAAGGTGTCCTTCGCGAACGTGATGCCCGCGTCGCACCTCGAGAAGATCCGGCAGCTGCCCGGCGTGAAGGCCGCGATGCCCTTCAACTGGTTCGGCGGGCGGTACGTGGACTTCTCGGCCTTCCACGTGTTTCAGCGCTTCGCGGTCGATCCGGCGGTCTTCTTCGACATCTTCGACGCGTCCGCGATCGTGCAGGGCTCCGCGGAAGAGTGGCGCGCGGACCGGAGAGGCCTCCTCGTCGGCGAGATCCTCATGAAGAAGTACGGCTGGACGCTCGGCCAGAAGGTCACGCTCAAGGGCGACATCTGGCCCGGCGTCTACACGTTCACGATCCGGGCTGTCTACCGCGGGCAGAGCGAGGCGTCCGTCTTCTTCGACCAGAAGGTGATCGACGAGGCCCTCCCGGCCCGCGCGGGCCTCTACACGATGATCTGGCTCAAGGGAGTCGACGCGGCCGCCGCGCACGACCTCATCCCGCGGATCAACGCGCTCTTCGAGAACTCGACGTGGCCCGTGCGCGCCGAGACGGAGAAGGAGTTCCAGAACAACTACGTGGCGCTCCTCGGAAACGTGAAGCTCTTCTTCCGGAGCCTCACGGCCGTCATCGCGGCCGTCGTCCTCCTGATCGCGGCGAACACGATGGCGATGTCGGCTCGCGAGCGCGTGACGGAGATCGCCGTCCTCCGCGCGATCGGGTTTTCCCGGAGGCTCCTCTTCGGGCTCCTCCTCTCGGAGAGCGCGCTCCTCGCGGTGTTCGGCGCGACGCTCGGCCTCGCGGCGTTCGTGGCCCTCTTCCCGCGTCTCCGCGCCTTCGTCCTCTATTCGCCGGTCGCGGGGCTCGCGGCGGGCCTCCGCCTGTACCCCGACGTCCTGGCCGGCGCGTTCCTCGTGACCATCCTCGTCGGCGTCCTCGCCGGCCTCGTCCCCGCCATCCGTTCCGTCCAGCGCCCGATCGCGACCGGCCTCAGGCTCGTCGCGTAGGAGGAGCCCCCGATGCTCGGCATCCCCCTGAAGTACAACATCCGCAACCTCTTCGTTCGGAAGGTCACGACTTCGCTCACCGTCCTCGGGATCGGGCTCGTCGTCGCGGTCTTCCTCTGCGTCATGGCGCTCGGGGAGGGGCTCACGCGTGTCTTCACGGCGTCCGGCTCGGACAGCAACGTCCTCGTCCTGAGGCAGAACTCGCAGTCGGAGCTGCAGTCGGGCATCTCGCGCGACCAGGTCCCCCTCATCCTGACGCTCCCGGGCATCGCGCCCGACGCGGACGGCAAGCCGCTCGCCTCGGCCGAGCTCGTCGTCGTCCTGAACCTCGAGAAGCTCGGAGGCGGCTCCTCGAACGTCACGATCCGCGGGATCGGCGAGAAGGGTATGAAGCTCCGGCCCGGCCTCACGCTCGTCGAGGGGCGCTGGTTCGCGCCCGGGAAGTCGGAGGTCGTCGTCTCCAAGAGCGTGAGCAAGCGCTTCAAGGACTGCACGACGGGCCAGACGATCCACTTCGGGGCCTACCGCTGGACGGTCGTCGGCCTCTTCGACGCGGGCGGCACGGCGCCCGACAGCGAGATCTGGACGGACGTCGAGGGGATGGTCACGGACTTCAAGCGGGGCGGCTACTCGTCCGTCCTCGCCCGGACGTCCGGCCGCGCGGCGCGGGACCAGTTCGTCGCGGGCCTCGCCGGCGACGCGCGCCTCGCCCTCGAGGGCAAGGTCGAGCGCAAGTACTACGACGACCAGACGTCCACGGCCGCGCCGATCAAGTTCCTCGGCTTCTTCGTCGGGATCGTCATGGCGATCGGCGCCTGCTTCGGGGCGATGAACACGATGTACGCGGCCGTGTCGGCGCGCACGCGCGAGATCGCGACGCTTAGGGCGCTCGGCTTCTCGCGGCTCGCGGTCCTCGCGTCGTTCGTCTTCGAGTCCCTCTGCCTCGCGCTCCTCGGGGGGATCGTCGGCTGCTTCCTCGGCCTCCTCGCAGTGAAGCTCGCGCTTTCGGGCGTCACGGGCACGACGAATTTCGCGACGTTCTCCGAGGTCGTCTTCGCCTTCCGCCTCACGCCGCAGCTCCTCGGCACGGGCATCGTGTTCTCGCTCGTCATGGGCTTCTTCGGGGGGCTCTTCCCGGCCGCCCGCGCGGCGTTCACGAAGATCACGAGCGCCCTGCGGCAGGTGGGCTGAGGAGGAACAAGTGGCGGACTGGCTCGTCAAGACGGAGCCCTCGGATTACTCCTTCGAGGATCTGAGAAGGGATAGAGAGACGGTCTGGACGGGCGTGAAAAACCCCGTCGCGCTCAAGCATCTCCGCTCCATGAGGAAGGGCGACCGCGTCATCGTCTACCACACGGGAAACGAGAAGTCGGCCGTCGGAGAGGCGGCGGTCTCTTCCTTCGAAGAGAGTCCGAAGAACCCCGCGGAACCGCGAGTCGTGTTTCGCGCGGGAAAGCCTCTCCCCCGCCCGATTCCACTCGAAGAAATCAAATTCTCTTCCCTCTTCTCCGACTCCCCTCTCGTCCGCATCGGCCGCCTCTCCGTCGTGCCCCTCACGGCCGCGCAGTACGCGTTCCTCGCGAAGGGCTGATGTTCTTCTCGCGCGCGCAGGAGATCGCACTCGCGGCGCTCCCCCTCCTCGACCCGCGCGGGCCGTCCGGCCGGGGCCGGGGCGTGAAGGATCTCGCCGCGGACTCGGGCGTCCCGGGGCCGTTCCTCGCCAAGGTGCTCGGCCGCCTCGTCGATCGCGGCCTCCTCCGGAGCAAGCGCGGGAGGACGGGCGGGTTCGTCCTCGGCCGGCCCGCCGACGAGATCACGCTCGCCGACGTCGTCCTCGCGCTGGACCGCAAGGGAGACCTCGAGGCCGCCTTCCCGGAGCCGCCCGGGGCCGCGGCCCGTCTCCTCGCCCCCGTGCGCCAGGACTTCCTCGAGCGCCTGCGCGCGACGAGCCTCGCCGATCTCCGGCCGCCGGCCCCCTGCGCCTGACGCGCGGGCCGCCTCCGACTCTGGCAGGATGCGGGCGGAGGTTCGCATGTCGCATCCGGTCAAGGACCCCGTCAGCTGGCTGTACCCCCCGATCGAACCGTACCGCTCCGGGATGCTCAAGGTCTCGGACGTCCACACGCTCTACTGGGAAGAAAGCGGGAACCCGAAGGGAAAGCCCGCCGTCTTCCTCCACGGCGGACCCGGCGGCGGCTCGGACCCCAAGGTGCGCCGCTTCTTCCACCCGGACAAGTACCGCATCGTCGTCTTCGACCAGCGCGGCTGCGGCAAGAGCACCCCGTACGCGAGCCTCGAGGCGAACACGACGTGGGACCTCGTCGCCGACACCGAAAAGCTCCGCACCCACCTCGCGATCGACAAGTGGCAGGTCTTCGGCGGCTCGTGGGGCTCCACGCTCGCCCTCGCCTACGCCGAGAAGCACCCGGACCGCGTGACCGAGCTCGTCCTGCGCGGGATCTTCCTTCTCCGAAAGAAGGAGATCGACTGGTTCTACCAGGAAGGCGCGTCGATCATCTTCCCGGACGCGTGGGAGCCGTACTTCGCCCACATCCCCGAGGCCGAGCGCGGAGACCTCGTGACCGCGTACCACAAGCGCCTCACGAGCGACGACCCAGCCGTCCGTCTCGCGGCCGCAAAGGTCTGGAGCGGATGGGAAGGCGCGACGTCCAAGCTTCTGCCGGACGCGTCTTTCGCGGGGCATTACGAGGAGGACGAGTTCGCGCTCGCCTTCGCGCGCATCGAGGCCCACTACTTCGCGAACAAGGGCTTCTTCGAGGTGGACGGTCAGCTCCTGCGCGACGCGGGCAAGATCCGCCACATCCCGGGCGTCATCGTGCAGGGGCGCTACGACGTCGTCTGCCCGATCTTCAGCGCCTGGGCGCTCCACCGCGCGTGGCCCGAGGCGGACCTCATCGTCTCGCCCGACGCGGGCCACAGCGCCTGGGAGCCGCCGAACTGCCGGGCGCTCGTCGCCGCGACGGACAAGTTCGCCTGAGGGACCTGCGCGCCTTCCTCGACGCCCTCCGCAAGGAGAACGACCTCGTCGTCGTCGAGGCCGAGGCGGACCCGCGCCTCGAGATCCCCGAGATCCACCGCCGCGTGATCGAGGAGGGCGGCCCCGCCCTCCTCTTCGCGCGCCCGAAGGGCTCGGAGTTTCCCGTCGTGACGAACCTCTTCGGGACCTCGAAGCGCCTCGAGCTCGCGTTCGGCGGTCGCCCGCTCGAGTTCGTGAAGACGGCCGTGCGCGCCGCGACCGAGCTCGTCCCGCCGACGCCCGCGTCTCTGTGGAAATTCCGCTCGTTCTTCGGCGAGGCCCTGCGCGTCGGGACGAAGGGGACCCGCACGGCCCCCGTGACGGACGTCGTCGAGACGACGCCCGACCTCACGCGCCTCCCCGCGCTCACGCAGTGGCCTGAAGACGGCGGGCCGTTCCTCACCCTTCCGCTGGTCTATACCGAACACCCGACCCGGCACGAATCGAACCTCGGGATGTACCGCATCCAGATCCACGGGCCGCGGACGACCGGCGTCCACTGGCAGATCGGCAAGGGCGGCGGCTTCCACTACCACGAGGCCGAGGCCCGCGGCGAGGCGCTCCCGCTCACGATCTTCCTCGGCGGGCCGCCCGCGCTCATCCTCGGCGCGATCGCGCCGCTGCCCGAGGGCGTGCCCGAGCTCCTCGTCGCCTCGCTCCTCCTCGGAAAGAAGCTCGAGATGACGCGCGTGGCGGGCCACCCGCACCGGCTCGTCACGCGCGCCGAGTTCGCGATCACGGGCAAGGTGCCTCCGAAGGTGCGGCGGCCCGAGGGACCGTTCGGAGACCACTACGGCTACTACTCGCTCGCGCACGACTACCCGGTCCTCGAGGTCGACCGCGTTTTCCGGCGGAAGGATGCGATCTTCCCGGCGACCGTCGTCGGCAAGCCCCGACAGGAGGACTTCTACATCGGGGACACGCTCCAGGAGCTCCTCTCGCCTCTCTTCCCGCTCGTGATGCCGTCGGTCGTGAGCCTCTGGAGCTACGGGGACACGGGATTCCACTCGCTCGCGGCGGCGGTCGTCCGCGACCGGTACGGCCGCGAGGCGATGGCCTCCGCGTTCCGGATCCTCGGGGAGGGCCAGCTCGCCCTCACGAAGTTCCTCCTCGTGACGGACGCCCGGCGCGACCTGCGGGATTTCCGCGGGCTCCTGTCGCACGTCCTCGCGCGCTGCCGGTTCGAGACGGACCTCTTCCTCTTCGGGAACCTCGCGATGGACACGCTCGACTACACGGGACCGAAGGTGAACGAGGGCAGCAAAGGCGTCCTCCTCGGGCTTGGGGACGCGATCCGCGCGCTTCCCGGCGAGTTCCGCGGCCCCATGCCGGCGGGAGCGACCGCCGCCGCCGTCTTCGCGCCCGGCGCCCTCGTCGTCCAGGGCCCGGCGTTCGCCGACGATCGCGCATTCGCGGACCGCCTCGCGGCGGACCCGGCGCTCGCGGCGTGGCCGCTCGTCGTCCTCGCGGACGACGCCGTTGCGACCGCGGCGGACGAGCGTTCGTTCCTCTGGCGCGTGTTCACGCGCTTCGAGCCCGCGGCGGACGTCCACGGCGTCACGAAGGTCGTGAGGAACCACATCGCGTTCTCTCCGCCAATCGTGATCGACGCGCGGACGAAGCCCTGGATGCCGGGAGTCGTCGAGCCGGACCCCTCCACGGTCTCGCTCGTCGACAGGCGCTGGCGCGAGTACTTCCCGAAGACCTGACCGACATTTTCTGTCGGGCCGGCACACCCGGAAACCGCGGTCACGCCGTCCGAAGGCGCCACGTTTCGGCGGTTTCCATACGATCCGGCCCGGCCCGAAACGTGCTAACCGGCATCCCGGACATGCCCGTCAACCTCGGAGTCGGAGACCTCCTCGCCGAGTCCGGCGACCTCACGGTCCGCCGGCTGAGCCGCGCGTCCACGTGGCAGAAGACCCATGGCGGGACGATCGAGCGCGCGCTCCTCTCGACCGGCGCCGTGAGCGAGGAGACGCTGACGTCGGCCCTCGCGCAGGCGTACGGGCTACCCGGCGTCTCGCGCGCGACCCTGCTGTCGGCCGATCCGGACATCGTCGAGTGCCTCCCGGCAAAGGAACGGCGGCGGTTCCGCGCCTTCCCGTTCTCGCTTTCGGGCAAGACGCTCTACATTGCGATCTCGGATCCGCAGAACATCGTCCTCCAGAAGAACCTCGCGATCGCGACCGGCTTTTCCGTCGAGGTTTTCGTCGCGCCCGATCCCGTCCTCGAAGACGCCATCGAGAGTTTCGAGGCAAAGCCGGCAGGTCAGGCCCCAAGGCCCGCCGCGCCCATGGCGGCCGCGCCTGCACCTGCAGACCCGCCCGCTCCCGCGCCCGCCGAGGACTGGATCGACCGGCTGGCCCGCGCGCTGCTCGCCGAAGCGCTGCGCTTCGACGCGACGGAGCTCGAGCTGGGGGCCGACACGCAGGGCGCGTTCCTGCGCACGTTCGACGCGGCGCATCCCGCCGTCACGCGCCGCCTCTCGACCGCGCTCCTCGCCCCGCTCGTCGCATGGTTCCAGGGGCGGTGCCGGCGCGCCGAAGGCCTTGTCGCGGAGGCGGCTGCCCCCGACGTTCCCGCGACGCGCCGCCGCGTCGACCTGATCGCGGCGGACTCGAACGGCGTCCGCGTGCGCCTCGTTCCGGTGTCGGGCGATCTCGAGCTGCCCGCGCCCTCCAGGCTGGACGTGAGCTGCCTGCACGAGCGCACCGAAGGCTTCGTCTTCTGCCCGCGCTGCGGCGCCGTGCTCTGAGTCGGATCTAGCCGGCAGCCGGAGGAGGCGGAGCGCCGCCGCCCGCGTTCCCCGGATTCCCGCCCGGACCGCGGCCACGGCCGCGCCGCCTGCGGCGCCGCCCGCCCCCACCTTCGGGCTTCGGGCCGCCGGCCTCGTCGCCCGTGCCTGCCTGCGCGGGCCGTTGCTGCTGCGGGCGCGGCGCGCGAGCCTGAGCGGCCGCCGCAGCCTGGGGCTGCGCCGGCGACGCCTGGGGACCGCCGGAGGCGTTGCCGCGCCCCGGACCGCCCTGGGCGACACCCTGACCACCGGGTCCACCCTGGCTGCCACGGCCCCGCCGCCGGCGGCGCCGCCCGCCGCCTTCGCCGGGCTGTTGTGCGCCCGCGGGCGTCTGGCTCCCGCCACCCTGCGCCGCGCGCTGGCGCTTCTCGCGCTCGCGCTGCGCCTGGCGACGCGCGTCTTCCTGCTGCTTCTGCCGCTGGCGCTCGCGCTGCCGGCGCTCGTCCTCGGCCCTCTTGGCGGCGAGGGCCGCCTCGTGCTTCTTCCGCCACTCGGCCTCGATCTCGTCGGCCTCGCCCCGCTCGTCTTCCGTCAGAAGCTCGCGGATCGTGACGAGGATCCGGGGGCTCCCGGCCTGCCTCCGGATGAGCTCCACGATGCGCGCCCGGACCGGGGCCGCGGCGTCCGCGACGATCGCCGGAAGCCGGTCCGCGTCCGAGAGCACCATGCGCGTGAACGCGACGCGGCGGGTCTCGCCCGTCTCTTCGTTCGCGAGGGAGAGGACGTACAGGTCCTGCTCGTGCTCCAGACCGTGCCCGGCGAGCGTGAAGCCGGGAAGTCCTTCCGCCGCGAGCGTCGTCAAAAGGTCGATGTGTTTTTCGCCGATCTCCTGCGTCTGCTCCATCGAGACGACGCGATCCCGGAACATGCGTACCTGGCCCATGCGCGGGCGAGTCTACCAACCGCGTGAGATCAGGCCTTCACGCCCCCGAGAGCGAGCACGCGCCGAGCGTGATCGTCCGGTCCGAACGACGCCATCAGGCGCGCGGCGCCCGCCGAAAGCCGCGGCCCGAGCCCCTCCCGGACGAAGAGAGCCATCGCCCGCGCGAGCGCGGCCGCGTCGCCGGGCGGGACGAGGAGTCCGCTATGACCGTCCTCGACGACGTCCTCGAGGCCCTCGACGCGGGACCCGATGACCGGGCGGCCGTAGGCGAGGGCGTCGGCTGCGATCCCGGAACCCGTCGCGTGGCGGTACGGGCAGACGACCGCGTCCGCGGCCGCGAACCAGAGGCCGCGCTCCTTTTCCGGGAGATACCGCAGTTCGAGGCGCACACCCGCGGGCGCCCAGGACTCGAGCCGCCGAGCTTCGCCCCAGGGCTCGCCCGCGAGGACGAGGAGCGCGCGCGGCACCGTCCGGCGCAGAACGGCGAACGCGTCGAGAAGGACGTCCCAGCCCTTGTAGGGCCTGAGCAGCCCGCTGAAGAGGAAGACAGGAGCGTCGAGCGGCACGCCGAGCTGAGCGCGGGCGGCGTCGCGGTCCGGGAGCACGACGCGGGGTTCGGCCGGGTGCGGGACGACGGCAATCGGAGCGTCCGGCCGCTCGGATGCGACCTCCCGCGCGCTCCGCCTGTTCTGGACGGCGAACCGGTCCGCGCGGCGGAGAACGGCGTGCGTGAGGGCGTCCTTCAGAGGGTGCGCTTCGTGGTCGAAGACGTTGTGGCAGAGGAGGAGCCGGACGGTCGAGGGAGACTCGGCGCCGAGGACAGAAAGCAGCAGCGAGACGTGCGGCGCGAAGTACGAGGTCCACCAGGGAAGGATCAGGAGGGAGATTTCTTCGAGTGAAAGAAGGCGGGCGGCCCGAACGAACGACAGGGGATTCAGTCCGTCGAGGAGCGCCCCCCCCTTTCCCTCTTCACCTTCTAGGAGATTCCTCTCCTCTTCCTCTGAAGTGTCGGCGGTCCCCGGGTAAAGGAACTCCGGATACATCCGCGAGAACCCGACGACGAGCGGGTCGACGCCGAGGCGGCGCATCGCGGCGAGGAGGCGCGCGTCCTGGTCCGCGATCCCGCTCCGGAACGGCGGGAACGGGCCGACGAGCGCGACGCGGGGCTTCGAGGCGGCCACCCCCGGATTATCGGTGCAACGCGGCCTTCCCACCCGCGACGTCCACGACGAGGAAGCCGGCCTCGCGCCCGACCTCGTCCCAGACTCCGACGGAGATCCGGGCCTCGTCCGCCGCGACGACGACGGGGAGGTCGTACGTGAAGTGGCCGGCGGGGGTGTCGCCGCGAGGCACGTCGAACGGCTGGCGCTGCCGCACGACCTCGGAGAAACTGCCGTCGGACGCCGCGGACGCGACGAACACGGAGAACACACCGCTCTCTCCGCGGGCCGACGGCGTGCGCACAAGGCCGGCGACGGGCACGCGCAGCGAGAGCGAGACGGTCGTCTTCCCCCCGGCCGTCTCGGCCTTCGACGACGCGAGGGCAATGGGCAGGCGCGATTCACGCTCGGGCCGGAACAGGTTCGAGAGGACGCGGTTCCGCACGCGCTCCTCGGGCGTCTTCACGACGATCGTGCGGCGCGACCGGATCTTGAACGAGCGGTCCTTCGTCCTCACGTCCACCGCGAGCGCCTGTCCGGCCTTGCCCGCGGGCGCCTCGACGCCGATCGAGTACGCCGAGTCGAGGTCCGCCGCGATGCGGGGCGCAAGCGCCGGCGCTTCCTTGTAGCCGAGGGCGAACGTCCCACCGGTCTTGAGCGCGACGGGCTCGAGCGCCGCAGCCTCGTTCTGGACGATCATGTCGCCGCGCGCCCCCTCCACCGGATCGTTCAGCTTCGGGTTCGACGTCGACGCCGCGGCCGCGCTCACGACCTGCGCCGCGTCCGGCCAGCCCGGGGGAAAGATCGTGTAGAGGGTGACGCCGTTCGCGTTCGCGGCCTCGGCGACCGACTCGACGATCCCGTGCGCGTTGAACTCGCGCGCCTGGGGAGAGATGTCGCCGTACTGGACCGGGCCGATCAAGTTGAACTCCAGGCCGGCGATGTCCGAGAAGCGATGGCTCGCGTGGACGACGATCTTCCGCCCCGGGAGACCGCCGAGCGTCGAGAAGACCGCCTTCAGCGCGTTCGCCTTCGAGCGCATCTGCGCGAGCGCCTCGGCCGCGGCCGCGCGCTGCGAGACCTCGACGCCGCTCGAGACGCTGGTCTTCGGGAGCGACCGGAACCACGCGGCCTCGTCCTCGAGGCGCCGGAGGTCCGTGTCGGTCTCGAGGGGCCGTCGGCAGAGCTCTTCTTCGCGGGCGAGGACGCGCTCGATCGCGGCGAGATCCCGCGTGAACGGCACCACGGTGCCCACCGCGCGGTTCCAGGTCACGATCATCGCGTCGTCATCGGGTGCGACCACCGACTGCCGCAGGATCGAGCGGAGCGCTCCGAACGTGGCCTCGGCCTTCCACGCCTCGATGAGATGGAGGCGGTCTACGAAGAGGACGACGTGGCGGGGCGGGCGAGGCGGGGGCGGAGCCTCCGGCGCGGCCGCCGGAGCCGCCGGGTCCGCAGGGGCTGCGGCCCGGGGAGTGTCGGGCCTGCGCTCGTAGAAGTTCGCAATCGCGGCCGGCCGGCCTCCGATCCGGACCGCGAAATCGGCGGGTCGAAGACCGCTCACCGGCGTTCCGTCCCTGCCGGTCACGATCACGTCGAGCTCGAGGATCGACGTCTCGACGGCGCCCGAGACCCGCGGCACCTCGGGCGGCGCCTGGGCACGGAGGGCTGCCGAAGCGGCGAGAGCCGCCGCGAAGAGAGCCCGCATCGAGGTCATGCGGGCGAGTTCAGCAGGACGTGTGCCAGGCCGCGGTGTCACATAGAGAGGAGAAACGCCTTGAGGTACTCACCCTCGGGGCAGTCGATCGACACGGGGTGGTCGGGGCCCGCGCCGCGCTTCTCGAGAAGGCGCACCTCGCACCGCGCGTCGAGCGCCGCCGCGAAGAGAACTTTCTGGAAGAGGTCCGCGTCCACGGGCCCCGAGCACGAGCACGCGAGAAGGAGGCCACCCGGCGCGAGCAGCTGCAGCGCGAGCCGATTGACGTCCTTGTAGCCGCGGCACGCACGATCCACGTCGCCCTTCCGCTTCGCGAACGCCGGCGGGTCCGTGACGACGAGGTCCCAGGTCTCCCCCGCGGCGACGCGCGCGCGCAGGTCCTCGAAGACGTCCGCGCAGACGGTCTCCGCCGCGGCCGCGGGCTCGTCCACGAGTTGCCCGTTCGCACGGTGGTTCTCGCGCGCGAGTTCGAGCGCCGGCTGCGAGACGTCGACGTGAACGACGCGGGTCGCTCCGCCCGCGAGGGCCGCGACGCCGAACGCGCCGGAGTACGAGAAGAGGTTCAGCACCCGACGGCCCGCGGCAAGGCCGCGCACGAGATGCCGGTTCTCGCGCTGGTCGAGGAAGAAGCCCGTCTTCTGCCCGCCCGCGAGCTCCGCGACGAAGTTCAGCCCCCGCTCGCGGAACGCGGCGCGCGGCGGCACCGGCCCGCCCGCAAGAACCTCATCTTCGAGCGGCAGCCCCTCGCCCTTGCGCGAGGAGAGGTCGTTCCGCTGGAGGATCGTCGCGCCCGTGAACCGCGCCGCGAGCGCCGGAAGCCAGAGCTCCCGCGCGCGCTCGGTGCCCTCCGTCGTCGCCTGCACGGACAGCACCGAACCGTATCGGTCCACGACGAGGCCCGGCAGGAAATCCCCCTCGGCGTTCACGACGCGGTAACCGTCCGTCTCCGGCGGGAGGACGGCGGCGCGCAGAGCGCACGCCGCGTCGAGCCGCCCGGCGACGAGAGCCGCGTCCAGCGGGCGATCCGCGAACGTCCACACCCGCGCCGCGATCGGCGAGGACGGGGAGGCGAATCCGCGGCCGACGTACCGGCCGTCCGACTCGCGCACCTCGACCGGGCCGCCCGGAACGGCGGCGCCGCGCGCGAGGCTGCCCGAGAAGAGCCACGGGTGGCGGCGGCGCGAAGCCGCTTCGCGCCCGCGGGCCAGAGTCAGGGTCTGCACGGGAGGACGATACCCCGAGGCTCCGCCTTGACGCGGCCGCCCCGGGGGGCCGACACTCTTCCCGAAGCCGTGCGTGAAGCAAACGTGATCCCGGCGCAGGTGCTGGTGCAAGCCGGCACGACGGACCCGATGGAGCTCACGAAGCTCGGAGTCGCGGCCGCCAAGGAGGAGGGCTGGAAAACTGCGCTCGTCCTCCTCGCGGAGGCTTACAACATTTTCGCCGCCGACCCGCTGTACAAGGAAGGCACGCTGAGGGTCGAGACGGACGCGGAAGAGCCCGTCGCGCGCAAGCAGGCCCGCGGAAGGATGTTCTCCTACTACGGCCTCGCGCTCGCGATGTCGAGCGCATCCCGCGTGCACGACGGCGCGCGCTTCTGCGAGATCGCGATCCAGAAGGAGCCCTACCAGGCCGAGCACTACGCGATCCTCGCGCGCATCTGGCGGGCGGGCCGGAACCGGCTCAAGACGGTTCAGGCCGTGGACCGTGGACTCAAGGAAATCCCGAACAGTCAGGTCCTGCTCGAGATGCGGGGGGAGATCGGCTGGCGCGAGAAGAACGCGGTCGGCTTCCTCCCGCGCAGCCACCCCGTGAACGTCACGCTCGGGAAGATGCTCCGCAAGAAGCGCGCTTCGTCCGCCGGCACCCCGGCCCCCGTCGACCCCCGCCGCCCGAAGAGCTGATCCGCGCGAAAGCGGCTCAGCGCGTGAGCGCCGACGCCGCGAGCCAGACGGTCGCGGCGACGATCGCCGAGGCCGGGATCGTGAGGATCCACGCGATCACGATCGTCCGGGCGACACCCCATCGAACCGCCGAGAGCCGCCGCACGGACCCGACGCCCATGATCGCGCCCGTGATCGTGTGCGTCGTCGACACCGGGATGCCGCCCAGCGAGGCGCCGATGAGCGTCACGGCACCCGCGAACTCGGCGCAGGAGCCGCCGATCGGCTTGAGCTGCGTGATCCGCATCCCCATCGTCCGGACGATCCGCCAGCCGCCGGTCAGCGTCCCGAGGCCGATCGCGGCGTGGCAGATCAGGACGATCCAGAAAGGGATCTCCAGCGACTTGAGGTGCCCAGTCGAGAAAAGGAGCACGGCGATGATCCCCATCGTCTTCTGGGCGTCGTTCATCCCGTGTCCGAACGAGAACGCCGCTGCCGAAACGAGCTGTATCTTGCGAAACGCCTTGTCGAGCGGCTCGGGCTTCGCGCGTCTGAAGATCCACGTCGCCGCGAGGAAAAAGAGGAAGCCCAGCAGCATGCCGAGCATCGGCGAGAGGACGATGAAGACGAGCGTCTTCACGAGACCGTGCGCCACGAGGACGCCGGGGCCCGCCTTCACGAGCGCCGCGCCCACAAACCCTCCGATGAGCGCGTGCGACGAGGAGGACGGCAGGCCCCACCACCACGTCAGAAGGTTCCAGACGATCGCGCCGACGAGGGCCGCCAGGATGAGGAGCGGGTCCACGACGGCCGGGTTCACGATGTCCTTGCCGATCGTCTTGGCGACGCGCGTCTCGAGCGCGAACGCCGCGGCGAAGTTGAAGAACGCCGCCCACGCGACCGCGATCTTCGGCGTCAGGACGCGCGTCCCGACGACCGTCGCGATCGAGTTCGCCGCGTCGTGGAAGCCGTTGATGAAGTCGAACGCGAGGGCGACGAAGACGACGAAGAAGACGAAAGACATCGTCGTCCGGCGCTAGGAGGACTTCAGGACGATCTGCTCGAGAACGTTCGCGACGTCCTCGCAGCGGTCGGTCGCTTCCTCGAGGACCTCGTAGATCTCCTTCCACTTCAGGAGCGTGATCGGGTCCTTCTCGGTG
>JBBQDQ010000019.1:0-32044 GCA_038319835.1 Thermoanaerobaculia bacterium
CGTCGCGTTCCAGCAGATCCGCGACGTCCAGCGCCGCGACCCGAAGGTCCACGACCTGCGCACCGCGGCCTTCATCTCGGAGATCGACAATATCGCCGTCAGCTACATGGAGCTCGGGATCTTCCCCTGAACGACCGCCTCGACCGGGCCCCGCGCCGCCTCGAAGACGGCGCGGTGGCCCGCCGCGGAGAAGTGCATGTCCCCGGCCGGCAGGTAGAGGCTCTCCCTCCCCTGCCGTGCCGCGCGGCGGAGCGCCTCCGTCGGGTCGACGCAGGCGATTCCGTGTGACGCGCAGAACGCGCCGATCCGCCGCGCCGGCAGGCCCGGGTCGAAACAGTCGCGCACGAGGCCGTAGCCCTGCACCGTGGCCTCCCAGTCCTCGGACTGCACGGCAAAGCGTTGCGGGAACAGCATGACGACGAAGGCGAAGCCCTCGTCCGCCGCGAGGTCGCGATAGGCGACGAGCGTCCGCTCGAGCCTCGCGAACGCGGTCTCGACCGCGGGCGGGGGCGCGGCGAGGCTGACGCCGAGCCCGTTCACGCCGTCGAACAGAAAGCGCGTCAGGCCCGGCCCGCGCGAGCTCGCGATGGGCTGCGGCGGGAGACCGCGCAGGAGTTCGTCGAGACGCAGCGCCCGCCGCACGGGAACCGGGGCGACGCGTCCCGTCACACACCCGGGTGGAAGCGTGAGAGCGAACTCGGGCCGCGCCTCGAGCGGCACGGAGCCCGACGCGACGCTCTCGACCCTTGCGGGGGCCCGGCCGAGCCGGAAGGGCCCGGGGGCGTCGAGCGAGAAGCCGGCCTGCGCGACGTCGTTGCCGAGGGTGACGCCGAGAAGGACGACGTGCGGTCCGTACCGCGGCGCGGCGCCCTGCAGCCAGGCGAGACCGTAAACCGGTTCCTCGATCTCCGAGATGAGGACCTCCGCCTTCGTGCCGCGCGACACGAGGTCCTTCTCGAGGAGGCGCGAGAACGTCGCCTCCTGGTCCACGCGGTACCCCGCCGTGAAGGAGTCGCCCATCGAGAGGATCCGCGCCACGCCGGGCGCCGGACGCTCCCCGGCGTCGGCGCTCCGCCGGAAGCCGTTCACGTCGTTCTTCCAGGAGACCGTGCCCCCGAGACCGTCCGACACGCGGCCTTCGAAGCCCTCCTTGAGGAGGCCGCCCGGGCCGAGGCCTCCGCTCCGCACGACGTCTCCGTAGTCGAGCGTGCGCGCGGCCGCGATACGGGGCCGGCGCCACTCGGCGACGCGCAGCGCGGCCTCGGCGGCCGCGAGCGCGACGGCGCACGAGGCCGCGACCGTCGCGGCGTTCTTCAGTCCAGGGTGAACGTCGCTCTCCAGTCTCCGGACTCGACGAGCTCCGGCTGGCCCTCGCGGACGAGGACGTGGTTCTCGAGGACGAGGGCGTCCATCGAGGTCCGCATGAAGCAGCGGTAGGCGTCCTCGGGCGTGCAGACGATCGGCTCGCCGCGCACGTTGAACGAGGTGTTCACGACGACGGGACAGCCGGTAAGGTCGCGAAACGCCGAGAGGATCGCGTGATAGACGGGATTCGTCTCCCGGCGGACCGTCTGGAGGCGCGCCGAGTAGTCGACGTGCGTCACGGCCGGGATCGACGAGCGCGGGACGTTCAGCTTCTCGATGCCCCAGAGAGCCTTCTCGCCGTCCGTCATCTCGCGCCGGAGGCCCTTCGCGACGTCCGCGCAGAGGAGCATGTAGGGCGAATCCCCGTCGAACTCGAACCACGCCGCGGCGTCCTCGCGCAGGACCGAGGGCGCGAACGGCCGGAACGACTCGCGGAACTTGATCTTGAGGTTCATGACGGACTGCATCGCGGTCGAGCGCGGGTCGCCGAGGATGCTCCGCCCCCCGAGCGCCCGCGGCCCGAACTCCATCCGTCCCTGCAGCAGGCCGACGACCTTGCCCTCGGCGAGGAGGTCCGCGACGGCGCCGGGGAGCGCAGCGGGATCGACCGTTCGGAACGGATAGCCCTTCGACTTGAGCCACGAAGAGATTTCTTCTGAAGGGTAAGCAGGGCCGAGGAACGCGCCCGACATCCCATCTTCGTAGGGCGGCAACGCGCGCGGCTCTTTCTCTTCTCCGCGTCTCCACGTCCCCCGCTTCTCGGCGCTCTCGCGCGGCATCCCGAGATGCCGGTGCCAGACCGAGAGCGCGGCGCCGACGGCGCCGCCCGCGTCGCCCGCAGCGGGCTGGATCCAGAGGTCTTCGAAGATCCTCGCCTCGCGCAGCTTCCCGTTCGCGACGCAGTTCAGCGCAACGCCGCCGGCCATGCAGAGATGCTTCGCGCCCGTCGTCTTCCGCGCGTGGCGCGCCATCTTCAGGACGATCTCCTCGGTCACATCCTGGATCGAACGGGCGAGGTCCATCTCGCGCTGCGTGAGCTTCGACTCGGCCTCGCGCGCGGGCCCGCCGAAGAGGCGCTCGAATCCCTCTCCCGTCATCGTGAGACCGGTCGCGAACGTGAAGAGCTCCATGTTGAGGCGGATCGAGCCGTCCTCGCAGACGTGGACGACCTTTTCGCGAATCAGGTCCGCGTACCTCGGCTCGCCGTAGGGCGCGAGGCCCATGAGCTTGTACTCGCCGCTCAACACCTTGAACCCGCAGAAGTACGTGAATGCCGAGTAAAGCAGCCCGACCGAATGCGGGAACCGCATCTCGGAGAGCATCGTGAGCACGTTCCCGCGCCCCGTCCCGAGCGACGACGTCGCCCACTCCCCCACGCCGTCCATCGTGAGGATCGCGGCCTCCTCGAAGGGAGACGGGTAGAACGCGGAGGCGGCGTGCGACTCGTGGTGGTCGCCGAACAGGACCTTGCCATCCCAGCCGAGGTCCTTCCCGATCCGGTCGCTCATCCAGAGCCGGTCGGAGATCCAGAGGGGCATCGCCTTGCGGAACGACGCGAAGCCGCGCGGGGCGTATTCGAGATACGTCTCGAAGAGGCGCTCGAACTTCACGAGCGGCTTGTCGTAGAAGGCGACGTGGTCGAGCTTCCCGAGCGGGAGTCCCGCTTCCTTCAGGCACCAGAGCGCCGCGTTCTTCGGGAAGCCCGCGTCGTGCTTCTTCCGCGTGAAGCGCTCTTCCTGCGCCGCCGCCACGATCTTCCCGTCCACGAGAAGACACGCCGCCGAGTCGTGGTAGTAGGCCGAGAGGCCGAGGATCGCCGTCACGGGATCGTCACTAGAACAGCGTGTAGATGAAGGGCGCGATCACGCTCTTCTCGGCGAGGACGAGGAGGAGCCCGACGAGGACCAGCAGGAAGACGATCGGCATGAGCCAGTACTTCTTGCGGTACTTGAGGAAGTCCCAGAGCTGCGAGAGGACGTCGCGCTTGCCCATCACCAGATCGACTCGTAATGCTTCGGGTCGCGGTTCCGCTCCGAGTACGGCTCCCACGCAGACGCGGGCGCCGGGCCCCGGCGCCGGAGCTCGTCCCGGCCGACGAGGCGAAGAACGAACGCCAGCGGCGTGAGGACGAGGAAGAACGTCAGGAAGAGGAAGACCGCCGAGTTCACCCGGCCGAGGACCTTCGCGAAGGCGAGCCAGCCGCGGTGCGGCGTCGCCAGAAGGGCGGGCGCCGCGGCCGCGAGGAGAAGGAGAGCGCCCCCGATCGACGCAAACGCCGTTCCGACCGCCGTCCGGTGCCGCCACAAGAGCAGCGCCCCGAGAGCGGCGAAGACGCCGCCCACGGTCCACCCGAACTTCCGGTCTTCGGCGGCCCCGCTCACGGGGCCGAGTCTAGCTGCAGCGCGAGCGGTTTGCCCGGTGCGGCGAGGAGCCGCGCGAGGGCCTCGCCCGGCATCGGCCGCCCGATCGCGAAGCCCTGAACGCGGTCGCAGCCGGCGCGCCGCAGGAACTCGAGCTGCAAGCCGGTCTCGACCCCTTCGGCGACCACGACGAGCCCGAGGCTGTGGCCGAGCCCGACGATGGAGTGCACGAGCTTCGGCGCCCGCCCGGACGACCCGGCCGTTCCGATCTCCCGGACGAACGCCTGGTCGATCTTGAGCTCGTCGATCGGCAGGAGCTGAAGGTACGACAGGGAGGAGTAGCCCGTCCCGAAGTCGTCGACGGCGAGCCCGACGCCGAGGCTCTTCAGCCGGCCGAGGAGCGCCATCGTGGCGGCCGCGTCCTTGATCAGGAGCGCCTCGGTGAGCTCGAGGCGGATCAGGTTGGCTGGCACGCCGTGCGCCGCCAGGCTGGCCTCGATCGTCTCGACGAGGTCCGCGCGCGAGAACTGCACCGGCGAGACGTTGACGGAGACCGGGACGACCCCGAGGCCGGCGTCGCGCCAGGCCGCGATGCGGCGGCAGACTTCCTCGAACACCCAGGCGCCGAGGTCGAGGATGAGCCCGCTCTCCTCGGCGATCGGCACGAAACGGGACGGCTTGACGTCGCCCAGGACGGGATGCCGCCAGCGCACGAGCGCCTCGGCGCCCCTCAGGAGGCCGTCGAGGTCCGCCTGGGGCTGGAACGCGAGGCTCAGCTCGCCGCCGGCGATCGCCCGCCGGAGGTCGTTCTCGAGCCGGAGCCGGTCGCCGCCCCGGAACGTCTGCCCCGCCTCGAAGAGGTGGCAGCCGCTCCCGGCCTCCTCTTTCGCGGCATACATGGCCGCGTCCGCGTGCATCTGGAGCGCCATCGCATCGTGCGCGTCGTCCGGATAGATGCTGACGCCCACGCTCGCACCGACGACGACCTCCTCGCCGAGGATGTCGAACGGAGCGCGGAGGGCTTCGAGCAGCCGCCGCGACAGCCCCTCGTGGCCGCCGCCTCGCTCCCTCGGCCCGACGCGGAGGACGCAGAATTCGTCGCCTCCCATGCGCGCGACGATGTCCCCTTCGTCGACCGCGGCGGCGAGACGGAGGCCCACCTGGGTCAGAAGCGCGTCGCCTCCGCCGTGTCCGAACGTGTCGTTCACCCGCTTGAACCGGTCGAGGTCGACGAAGAAGAGCGTGACGCGCTCGTCCCGGCGCGCGGCGCGCGAGACGGCCGCGCGAACGGCCTCCTCGAGATAGAGGCGGTTCGGCAGGTTGGTGAGCCGGTCGTACCGGGCCTGGAACGCGAGCTGGTCCGAGAGCTGACGCTGCTCGATCGCGATGGCCGCGAGGCGCGCGGCGTTCTCCAGCAGCGCGAGATCGGACGCGCCCGGCGCCGCGGGATCGGGGAGCAGCAGGCTGAGCGTGCCGAACACGGTCCCGGTGCCCGCCTCGACCGGCACCGTCCAGCAGGCCGCGATTCCGTGCGCCGCGAAGAGCTCTCGGCCGGACTCCCACAGCGGATCGCCGGGGACGTCGCGCGTCACGACCGGGCACCGCATCTCGGCCGCCAGCGCGAGCGGCGGCGCGGACGAGCCAATCGTCACAGGCCCGCTCCTCCCTCCGAAGGGAGAGGCCACCTCGCCGGCAGACCCGACGGGCAGGACGCCCTGGCGGAGGGGGGCGACGATGCACTGAGAGTTGGGGCGGCGGTGCTCGACCAGAGCCGCGAGGGCCGAGAGGATCGCCGGAAGCGCGTCTCCCCTGGCAATCCTTTCGAGGATCGCGGATCTCTCGATCTCGAAGAGGTCGCGGCTCGAGAGAGCGCTTTCCGCGAACCGGCGGTCCCGGCGCTCGAGCTCGAGCTTCGTGCGCATTTCCTCCGCCCGCGCCTCCAGGGCGCCCTTCTCGACGTGGATCCGGGCGTGCTCGGCCGAGACGACCTTGAGCCGGGAGCGGAAATGGCCGAACGCCGCGGCCGCCAGCGAGCCGAGCCCGAGGAGCGCGAGGCACACCGCCACGACCACGGCCTGCCTTCGGGCCCGCGCGGCCTCCTCGCGCACGTCCTCGAGCGGAAACGCGAGGACGACCGTGCCGACCCGGCGATTCTCGAAGAAGACTTCCGCGCGCGCGACGCGGGAGAGGCCGGGCATCGGGACCGCGTGCACCGCGCTCACCCGCCCGGCGGCGTCGAGTACGACGGTCGAGATCGGTCTCGACTCGCGCGTCGTCTCCCGGATGACGTCGAGGGCCCCGTCGGCGTCCCGGAACGCGAGGAGCGAGCCGACCGCGGACGCCGAGCGGGACGTCGCGGCGTCGAACGAGACCCCGGCCGCCAGGAGCGCACGGGACTCGGTGCCCGCCGCGCGGACCAGGAGGACCGCCGACACCGCCAGGGCACAGAGCCCCAGCCCGGCCAGGAGGCGCTTCGTACGGACCTCGGGGATCCCGCTCACCCCGCGAACTGTAGCGTGACCCGCCTCCGAAAAGCGGCGTCAGCGGTCACGGCCTGCGACGAATTCGGCGAGGGCCGCGAGAAGGCCGCCCGGCTCCTCGACGCCGGCCGCTGCCACCCGCGCCTCCTCGAGCGCACGGTCGCGCTCTCTCAGGGCTCCCTCGAGGCCGAATACCGCCGGGTACGTCAGCTTGTCCTGCTCGGCGTCCTTGCCGGCGGTCTTGCCGAGCGTCGTCGAGTCCTGTGTGACGTCGAGGAGGTCGTCGGCGATCTGGAACAGCAGGCCGAGCGCATCGCCGTAGCGGCCGACGTCGCCGAGAACGGCGTCGTCGGCGCCCGCGTGCAGCGCACCGAGCTCGATCGAGAGCCGGATGAGGCGGCCGGTCTTCAGCGCGTGGATTCTCTTGAGCCGCTGCGAGCGTTCCTCCGGAGGGACCGGCCGGCCGGTGGCCGCGAGGTCGAGGGCCTGGCCGCCCGCCATGCCCTCCACGCCGATCGCCCGCGCCGTCATCGCGACCGCCAGGGCCCGGCGCGCGGCCCGTTCGTCGCCCGCGGGGCGCGTGGCGAGGAGCTCGATGCCGAGGGTCTGGAGCGCGTCGCCCGCGAGGAGGGCCGTTGCCTCGCCGAACTTCACGTGGCACGTCGGCTGTCCGCGGCGCAAGTCGTCGTCGTCCATGCAGGGCAGGTCGTCGTGGATGAGCGAGTACGTGTGGAGCAGCTCGAGCGCCGCCGCCGCGTCCACCGCGTCCTCCGGGAGCCTTTCCGGTCCGACCTCGGCGCCCGCGAAGAAGAGGAGCGGACGGAATCGCTTGCCGCCGCCGAGGACGCTGTAGCGCATCGCCGCGACGAGATCCCGGGGCTCGGAGCCGTCGCGAGGCAGGACGCCCGCGAGAGCCGCCTCGATCCCGCGGCGGCGCGCCTCGAGCGCGGCCGGGAGCGCCCTCGCCGGGCGCACGGCCGTCATCGGGCCGCGTCCTCGTCGTCGTCGTCCAGGTCGTCCTCGACTTCCTCGTCGAGCGGCGCGGTCGCGAACCCCTCGGGCGTTTCCTTGAGGACGACGTCGACGCGCTTCTGGATCTCGTCGATGCGCAAACGGCAGAAACGCGAGAGCGCGACGCCCTCCTCGAAGAGCTCGAGGCTCGCCTCGAGCCCCTTCTCGGGGTCCTCGAGGTCGGCGACGACCTCCTGGAGGCGCTCGAGCGCCTTCTCGAACGAGAGGTTCTTCGGCAGGGTCTTCGTCTTGGTCATTCGGTCTCCGTCGCAAGGATGCGCGCCGTCGCGCGCCCGCGGGCCAGCCGCACGCGCACGCCGTCGCCGGGGGCCAGGGCCGCAGCGTCCGTGACGGGCGCCGCCTCCCCTTCTTTCGTCACGATCGCGTATCCGCGCGCGAGAACGCGCAGCGGGCTCAGGGCCTCGAGGCGCCCGGCCGCGACGGCGAGCTTCTCGTTCGCGGACGCCACGCGCGCCGCCATCCGGTCCGCCGCGGCGCGGTGCTCCTGCGATGCGCGCGACGCGAGGAGCGGAAGGGCCGCGCGGGCCGGCCAGGCGCGAACGCTTTGCTCGAAGCGGGAAACCCGGGACGCGAGAGAAGAGGGGATTCTGCGAAAGGACGACAACAGGGCCGCGGCCGCGGCGCGCGACTCGAGGCGGCCTTCGGCGACGGCCGCGGGATACCCCGCGAGGGCGGGCGCCGTCGCGAGCCGCAGGAGGTCCCGCGCGGCCCTTGCCATCTTCCCTTTCAGGGAAATCTTCAGATTCCGTTCGCGGTCCTCGAGGCGCTCCTCGAACTGCCGGAGGGGGCCGACGACGATCTCCGCCGCCTGCGAGGGCGTGGCCGCACGGACGTCGGCCGCGAGCTCCGCGAGCGAGACGTCGGTCTCGTGCCCGACCGCGCAGATGACCGGGACCGTCGAGGAGGCCACTGCGCGGACGACCGCCTCGTCGTTGAATGCGGCGAGGTCCTCCTTCGATCCGCCGCCGCGCGCGACGATCAGAACGTCGGCCAGGCCGGGCACGCGCGAGAAGGCGCGCAGGGCCCGGACGATCTCCCCCGGCGCCGCCGCTCCCTGAACGGTCGCCGGGTACAGCGTCACGTGGGCGTTCGGGAAGCGCGCGT
Source organism: Thermoanaerobaculia bacterium (assembly GCA_038319835.1). GTDB lineage: Bacteria > Acidobacteriota > Thermoanaerobaculia > UBA5066 > UBA5066 > Fen-183. Next base: position 8,342 of record JBBQDQ010000019.1, read on the forward strand.
CGAGGACCTTGAGGATGTCCCGCAGCGCCGCTCCGGTGCGCGACGTCACGACTCCGATGCGCCGGGGCAGGAGCGGGAGCGGGCGTTTCTTCGCGGGGTCAAAGAGACCTTCGGCCGCGAGCCGCGCCTTGAGCTGCTCGAATGCGAGCGCCAGGGCGCCGACGCCGGAGGGCTGGATCTCGACGATCCGCAGCGAAAGCTCGCCGCGCTCCGGGTAGACGTCCGGCGTGCCGCGAGCGAGAACGAGAAGACCCTCGTCGAGTGTGAACGGGATGCGGCGGTAGTCGCTCGCGAAGACCTTCACGCGCAGGGTCGCGCCGCCCGATTCGTCCTTCAAGGAAAAGAAACAGTGCCCGGACGCCGCCGGTCCCCGGAATCCCGAGACCTCGCCGCGGACCCACACGTTCGGAAGGCCCGTGCGGAGCATCCCGTTGATCTCCGCGAGAACCTGCGACACCGTCATGGCCGTCGCGTCCGGTCCCGCGTCTCCGAGCGGGAGCTGCGTCTCGGCGACGCGGCGCGGCACGCCGCCCCTCAGGGAGTAGACGCGGCCCGGGAAGCGGCTCGACATCGTCCGATTCTAGTCGGCGAGCCCGTTCGCACGGGCGGCCGCGAAGGGCAGCGTCGCGACGACGAGCGTCGCCATGAGCACCTCGACGTCGCCGAAGTTGTACTCGAACATCCCGGCCGCGAACAGGGCCGCCATCGCGCCGATGGCCCCGAGGGCGACTCCACGTGCGGGGTCGCCTCTCGACGCGCGCCGCACGATCCGGAGCGCTCCGAGGAAGAACGCGCCGACGAACGCGAGGTACGCGAGCAGGGAGGGAATGCCCGTCTCGGCCGCGATCATGACGACGTTGTTGTGGAGGTGCCCCGGACGCGGGTCGAGCCACCCGGGCACCCGGTAAAGCGGGTAGAGGATCTTGACCCGCCCCGGTCCGACGCCGAACAGGGGTCGGTCGGCGATCATCGCCCGGCCCGCCTTCCACATCGTGAGGCGGTCGTTCATCGTGACGTCGTTCGGATTCGTCGCCGACGCGAGCCGGTTCCTCACCGGGAGCGGCATCACGACGAAGAAGAGGACGATCGCGACCGGGGCGAGCAGGGCCAGGCGGGGCCGCCCCGCGAGAAGCGCGGCGAGGATTCCGACGGCAAGGCCCACGTAGGCGCCACGGGTCAGCGTGAGGACCATCGCGAGGGCGCCCAGCAGCGAGATCGCGGCGTCGGCCCAGCGCGACGCGCGCGAACCTCCCGAGATCCCCCGCGCCCCGAGGAGCGGCACGAAGACGAGGAGGAGTCCCGCGTACGTCATGTAGACGGACATCCCGCCCGACACGCGGAAATCGAGGCTCTGCGCGCCCGAGAGCCACTCGACGAAGCCGCGCAGGACGAGGTAGAGCGCCGTCGTCCGCCACACGTCGACGACGAGCTTGACGTCCGGCGCGTCGTCGAGGAGCGCGGCCGCGAAGACGACGAGGAGAAACGTCCCGAACCCCTTGATCTGGAGGAGCGACTTCGACGGGAGCGTCGAGAAGACGCACGAGAGAACCGAGAGGAGGACGAACGCGCCGATCGGACCGTGCACCGGCGTCGTCCGGCGGAACGGGCCGAGGACGTCCTCCCCCGCCCGGCTCGCCTGCCAGCGCCAGACGAGGGCGGACGCGAGGCAGAGCGCGAGGCAGACGTTCGCGACGCCGACCCCGGGGACGCATCCGACGCCGAGCAGGAAGAACACGAACGTCGCGCGTTCGAAGCCGCTTCGGCGCGCGATCGGTTCGGGGAGAAGCCTCAGGAGAGGGTCACGCCTCCCGGGCGTCCGCCGGAAGCGCCTCCTCGACGAGCATGACCGGAATGTCGGACACGATCGGGTAGACACGGCCGCACGCGGCGCAGGACAGGCCCTGCGTCACGACCGGCTCCTCGTCCTTCAACGACTCGCGGTACTTCTCGACGACCGCCTTCGCGGCGTCTCCCCGAAGCGTGCAGAGCACGACCGGCGGGCGCGCGTCGCACGCGGGACAGGCGAGGATGTCGAGAAGTTCCTTGTCGACGGCCATGCGGAGATCCTAGCAGGGTTCGCGGGCGCCCTACGGCGCTGCGCGCCTCGCCTTCGCGAGCGCCGCGTCCACCGCGTCCCGGATTCCGGCGACGTCCGTCGACTCCCACTTCAGCCAGACGCCGTTCACGAAGAACATCGGCGTCCCGTCGACACCGACGCGCTCGCCGTCCCGGAGCTCGAGGAGAGCGTCCGTCGCGAACCGGCCGGAGTCGAAGTCCGCGGCGAAGCGCGCCGGGTCGCATCCGGCTTCGGCCGCGTACGTCCTGAGCGACGGCACGTCGAGCACCTTCTGGTTTCGGAACAGGAGCGTCGCGAGCTCGAAGAATCGGCCCTGGGCGTTCGCCGCCAGGCCGGCCTCGGCGGCCTTCAGGGCGCGTTCGTGGTGCGGCAACGGGAAGTTCCGGAATACGTAGCGCACGCGATCCCCGTAGGGCCGGAGCGCGGTCTCGGCGCTCTCCCACGCCTTCGCGCAGTGCGGGCACTCGAAGTCCGCGTATTCGACGACGGTCACGGGCGCACCCGCGGGGCCTCGCGACGCGGAACCGGAGACGTCGAGCGCCAGGGCCGGCGGGGCGGGAAGCTCGCGAAGGATCTTCAAGGTGTGCCCCTCCCCGAGGTTCGCCCGCTCCTTCTCGAGAGCCTCGGCGGTGACGCCCCGCTTCTCGGCCTCGGCCTTGAGGACTCGCGCACGGGCAAGGTTCTCGAGAGCCTCCACCTCCTCGTAGTGGAGACTCCGGCGCACGCCGTACGCCGCGGCGTCGAGGCGCGTCGCGGCGGATACCGCCGTGATCTTCCGTCCGCCGACCGTCGCGAGGACCGTGCCGGGAGCGAGGCCCGTCGCATCGGGATCGGTTCCGGGGACGGCCGGGTACCGTTCCTTCAGGGACGCCGCGACCTCGGCCTCGCGCCGGGCCCGCGCCGCGGCGAGCGCGACCGACTCGATGCGGGGCCTCAGGTCCTCGAACCTCTTGCCGGGAAACCAGGCCTTCGCGCGCTCGAACTCCGCCTTCAGGTCCGCCTCGGCCGGCGCGGGCGTCTTGCGAAGGACCTCGCTTTCCCAGTAATCCCGGAACGAGACGCCGCGGCGTTCGGCTTCGAGGTGAAGCCGGACGTCGGCAATCTCGGCTCCGAGCGCGGCGCGGCGCGCCTCCGCGGCCGCCGCGTCGGCACCAGCGATGCGTTTCTGGAGATCGGCGTCGAGGTCGGCCGCCGCGAAGGGCGTTCCGTCGAGCGTCGCGAGGGCGGGCTCGGCCTTCGGCGCCGGCGCGTCGCACGGCGGGAGCGACGTCGTCTTCGTCACGGCGCAGGGCGCGTCCTGGGCGAGGGCGGCGCCGGGAGCGGCCCACGCGAGGGCCGCGAGGCCGAACGTGCGAACGATTCTCATGGCCGGATGGTATCCGGCCCGGCGCTCAGGGAGCCAGCTTCTCCTGAATCGACGTGATGGACCGGGCCTTCCCGGTCGCCTCGTCCACGTCCACGATCGCGCCGCACATGCGCACGTCGCGCGTCGCCGTCTCCATCGAGCGCGGCGTCTGGTGGAGGAACTTCTCGAGGATGTTCTTCGGATCGAACCCGATGATCCCCTCGTACGCACCCGTCATTCCGGCGTCGCCCTGGTAGGCGGTGCCCTTCGGGAGGATGCGCGCGTCGGCCGTCGGGACGTGCGTGTGCGTGCCGATCACGAGCGACGCCCGGCCGTCGAACCACCAGCCGATCGCCTGCTTCTCGGACGTCGCCTCCGCGTGGATGTCGACGAGGACGACCTTCATCTCGGGGCGCTTGGCGCGCATCTCGGCGAGGGCCGCGTCCCCGACGCGGAACGGCGAGTCCGTGTTCGCCATGAAGACCTGCCCCTGCAGGTTCAGGACGCCGACGGGAATCCCGGACGGCGTCGTCTGGATCGTCCAGCCGCGACCGGGGTTGCCGGGCGGGTAGTTCGCGGGCCGGAGGAGGTTCTCGAGATCATCGAGGAGCGGGACGAAGTCTTTCTTGTCCCAGATGTGGTTTCCCGACGTGAAGACGTCGATCGGGAGCTTCGTGAGATCCGCGAAGAGCTCCGCCGTGACGCCGAATCCACCGGCCGCGTTCTCGATGTTCACGACCGTGAAGTCGACGCGTTCGCGGCCGATGACCTTCTCGAGGAGAGAAAGCGCCTTGCGGCCGGGCTTGCCGACGACGTCCCCAACAAACAAGAGCTTCATCGACCGGCCCCGACCCCTCTTACCCTTCCAAGAAACTCTTCTCTTCTATTTCGCAAAATCGACCGCTCTCGTCTCCCGGATCACAGTGATCTTGATCTGTCCGGGGTACTGGAGCTCGGCCTCGACGCGCTTGGCGATGTCCTTCGACATCCACAGGCACTCGTCGTCCGTGATCTTCTTGGCGTCCACGATCACGCGCAGCTCGCGGCCCGCCTGGATCGCGAACGTCCGCTCGACGCCCTTCATGCCTTCCGTCATCTTCTCGAGCTTCTCGAGGCGCTTGACGTAGGTCTCGAGGATCTCGCGGCGGGCGCCGGGGCGCGCGGCGGAGATCGCGTCGGCGGCGTTCACGAGGACCGCCTCGATCGTGCGGGGCTCGTAGTCGCCGTGGTGGCACTCCATCCCGTGGATGACGGCCTCGGACTCGCCGTACTTCTTCAGGATCTGCCGGCCGAGCTCGAGATGCGTGCCTTCCTGCTCGCGGTCGACTGCCTTGCCGATGTCGTGGAGGAGGCCGGCCCGCTTCGTGACGGCCACGTCGGCACCGAGCTCGCTCGCGAGGTGGCACGCGGCCCAGCCGACTTCCTTGCGGTGCTGCAGGACGCTCTGGCCGTAGCTCGTTCGGTACTTGAGGCGGCCGAGGAGCTTGACGACCTCGGGGTGAAGGTCCGCGATCCCGAACTCGAACGCCGCGGCCTCGCCGGCCGTCTTCACGTCCTGCCAGAGCTCCTCGCGGACCTTCTCGACGACTTCCTCGATGCGGGCCGGGTGGATGCGCCCGTCCTGGATGAGGCGCTCGAGGGCGCGACGCGCGACTTCGCGGCGGATCGGGTCGAACGAGTAGAGGAGGATCGCCTCGGGCGTGACGTCGATGATGATGTCGACGCCCGTCGCGGCCTCGACGGCGCGGATGTTCCGGCCCTCGCGGCCGATGATGCGGCCCTTCATGTCGTCGGACGGGAGGTCGAGGACCGAGACGGTCGTCTCGACGACGTGGTCGGACGCCATGCGCTGGATCGTCATCGAGAGGAGGCGCTTCGCCTTCCAGTTCGCGCTCTCGACCGCGTCTTCCTCGATGCGGCGCACGAGGCCGGTCGCCTCGAGGCGGGCCTCGTTCTCGAGCTCGCGGATGAGGTCGCGCTTGGCCTGGTCCGCCGTGAGGCCGGCGATGACCTCGAGCTTCGCGCGCTGTTCGGCGACGACGGCCTCCGCGGCCTTCTGCGCCTCTTCTTCCAGCTCTTCCATGCGTTTTTCGCGCTTCGTGAGGTTCTGGGCGCGGTTCTCGGAATCCTGCTCGCGCTTTTCGGCCGTGAGGATCTTCCTGTCGAGCGTCTCCTCCTTCTGGAGGAGGCGTTTCTCCTGGTCGAGGAGCTCGGCCCGGCGCTTCGCGGCCTCGGCGTCCGCGGCCTCACGGGCCTTGAGCTGTCGCTCCTTGGCGTCCAGCTCGGTCTTCTGGGCGGCGGCCTCCGCCCTGCGGACGGCGGCCTCGGCGGCCATCTTCGCTTCTTCGCGGACCCTCTTGGCCTCGAGCTCGGCCTCGGCCTTCGCGAGCGATGCGGTGCCGCGGACCCGCAGGCCCCAGACGACGAAGCCGACGGCCAGGACCGCTAGTGCGGCCTCGACGGCGATGATCAATGCGTTAGGACTCACGGGTCTGTCCCCCTCGAAACGTTCGTTTGAGAGGGTGATCCGGAACTAGAGCGCGACAGGGTCCTGGAGACGTCCCTCCGGTGATGCCCAAGAAGGGCGCCCCGCCTCGGCCGTGTGGGAAAAGTCGATTGAACCCGTCAAAAGACAGGGGGAGACCCCGGGGCAGACCTTTAGTTCCCCCGAAGGGGCATCACCGGTCGGCCCGATGTCGAAGGCTCCACGATAAAAATATCGGTTCAAGGACATATCCCATTCACGCACCGCGCAGGGTGCCGATCGATTCGTTGCCGGCCCTCGCCGGAATTGAAGGAGACGTCTTCAGGACCTCGTCGAGCTTTTCCACGAGGCGGCTCGCCCGTGCGGCGAGACGGCCCGGATCACCCTCGGAGCCTGACTTGGTACGAAACTGGTAGAACTCGTCGGAAATGTTGAGAGCAGTGAGGATGGCGATCTTCGCGGCGTCGATCGTGGGCGCGTGCTCGGAAACCTCGCGCATCTTCCGATCCACGAATCCGGCCAGCTCCCGGATGTAGCCGGGATCCCCCGCGGCGCGGACGGAGTACGTCTGCCCGAAGATCTCGACCTGGGTGACGCTGGGTTTCGCCATGATTCCGCTGCAGCCTCCTGGCCGCGCAGAAAGGATAGCACGGGCTCTTACGCCTTACCTGCGCCCGCCCCCTCGTCCAGCGTCCTCAGGACGCGCTCGATCCGCTCCTTGACGGCGTTCCGTTCATCCTCGTAGCGCGCCAGGAGCATCGCGGCCTCGCCGCCCTCGTCCGCCTTGGATTTCGCCGACGCGAGATCGGCCTTGAGCCCCTCGTTTTCGGCCGCGAGAACCTTCACGACCTCGACGAGGGCCTCGACGCGCTCTTCGATGGCGTCCAGGACGGGCTCGAGGGAGCCCTCGGCCTTCTCGGCAGTCTTGCTCTTGGCTTCCTTCACGCGTCCTCCTCAGGCCGGCGCGGGCACGCCGTCGACCTTCGCGCCCTCGAGGGCGAGCAGGCGACGGGCGGCCGCGTCGCGCCAGCCGTTCACGTCCTCGCGCGCGAGAGAGCCGCGCGGGGATCCGAAACGCAGGGTCAGGGTCGTCTTCACGAATCCGTCCGCGACGCCGGGGCCGCGGTAGCGCCCCTTGGCCTCGACCGCGAAGAGCTCTGCGGGCGCGCCGCTCCGGACCGAGCCTTCGAGCGCGCTCCACGGGGTCGAAAGCGGATGGGTCACGGTGAGGTCCACCTCGCTGCCGGGATACTTTGAGGGCGGCTCGACGGAGGTCTCGGCCGGCGGCAGCGCCGCCGCGAGGACGCCGAGGTCGAGGTCCGCGACGACGGGGTCGGTCAGGTCCCACGACGCCGCCAGAGAGGGCTCGAGGACGCCGACCCAGCCGGCGGGGACTCCGTTGACCTCGATCGACGCAGCGCGCCCTTGGGCGAGGAAAGAGAAGAGAAGATCTTCCTTGAAGGTGAAGAGGGCACGGGGCTCACCCAGGCCGAGTCCTCGCATCAAAGCCGCGGCAATCCCCGCCCCTTCGAAGAAATCCGAATCCGCCGCTTCCGGTTGCGACCAGTGGCGGCTCCTGGCGCCGGCGAGCAGGATCGCGACTTTTGCCTTCTCAGAGACTCTTCCGTCTCCGCTCTTCCGCTCTTCAGCAGAAGTCTTCTCCGGATTCCATCCGAAGCTCGTTCCCACTTCGAAGAGGGCGAGGTCCTTCTGGCCGCGGCGCACGTTGTGCTGCGCGCTCTGGAGGAGGCCGACGACCGGCGTCGCGCGGAGCGTCGTGAACGGCTCTCCGAGCGGGTTTTCGACGACGACCGGCGCGCCGGGCGCGGCGGACGCAAACGGCGCGTTCTCGGCTTCCGACACGAAGGAGTACGTCTGGCACTCGAGGAGGCCCATCCCCGCGAGGAGGTCGCGGGCGCGGTCGGGCACCTGAGCGGCGCGCGAGACGGTGCGCGGCACGAATGGCGCCGGAAGGGTCTCGGGCAGGGAGTCGTAGCCCTCGCAGCGGATGACCTCTTCGACGAGGTCTTCCTCACTCGTAACGTCGATGCGCCAGCTCGGGACGGTCACGCGAACGGCGCCGCCTTCGAGGACGGGCGCGAGCCCGAGCTCGCGGAGGATCTCGACGACGCGGTCCGCCGGGATCGTCATGCCGAGGAATGCCGCGAGCCGGTCGAGCCGGAGCGCGAGCGCTGCGGGCGCGGCCTTCGCGGCGCGCACGTCGATCACGCCCCTGGCGACGCTCCCGCCGCAGTCCGCGACGATGAGGCGCGCGGCCCGGTTCAGGCCGTCGAGCGTGGCCTCGGGGTCGGTCCCCCGTTCGAAGCGATGCGAGGCGTCCGTGTGCATCCCCAGGGAGCGCGCGGTCTTCCGCACCGCCCCCGGGTGGAAATGGGCGCTCTCGAGGAGGATGCGGGTCGTCTTCTCCGAGATTGCCGTCGCGAGCCCGCCCATGACGCCCGCGAGGGCGACGGGCCTCTCGGCGTCGGCGATCACGAGGTGCTGCGGCGTGAGCATCCGCTCGACTCCGTCGAGGGTCACGAGCTTCTCTCCCGCCTTCGCCCGGCGCACGACGATCGTCGGGAGGCCGTCGGCTCCCTTCGCGAGCGTGTCGAGGTCGAACGCGTGGAGGGGCTGGCCGATGTCCCAGAGGACGTGGTTCGTCGCGTCCACGGGCGACGAGATCGAGGATTGTCCGATCGCGCCGAGGCGCGTCGTGACCGCCGCGGACGCCGGCCGGACGGCCATCCCCTCGATCACGCGCGCGGAATAGCGCGAGCAGAGCGCAGGCTCGGCGACGACGACGGCCGCGCGCGTGCCGACCGCGGGGCCGGACTCGGGCACGGCAGCCGACGCCTCGGGGTCCGCGAACGTGCGGCGCGCCGCGACGGCGGCCTCGCGGGCGAGGCCCCGGTGGTTCATGCCGTCGGGCCGGTTCGCCGTGATCTCGACGTCGTACACGGTCGAGGCGCCCGCGCCCTCGACGCCCTCGACGATGAACCCAACGGCCGTCAGGCGGTCCCCGAGCGTCTTCGGGTCCGGCGCGGGACCCGGCAGGTACGAGGCGATCCAGGAGTACGCGAACTTCACGTCAGGCCCACACGCGGTCCAGGAACCGCACGTCGTTCTCGAAGAAGAGGCGCAGGTCCGGCACGCCGTAGAGGAGGAACGCGATGCGGTCGATCCCCATCCCGAACGCGAAGCCGGAGTACCTCTCGGGGTCGATCCCGCCGCTGCGGAGGACGTTCGGGTGGACCATCCCGGCGCCCATGATCTCGATCCATCCCGAGCCCGAGCACGGGCGGCACGCGGCGCCCTTCGCCGAGCCCGTCCCCTTGCAGAAGACGCACGACACGGCGACGTCGACGCCCGGCTCGACGAACGGGAAGAACGTCGGGCCGAAACGGATTTTCGTGTCGGGCGAGAAGAGCCGCCGCGAGAACGCCGCGAGCGTTCCCTTGAGGTCGGCGAACGTGATGCCCTCGCCCACGGTGAGGCCTTCCATCTGGTGGAAGACGGGTGAGTGGCGCGGGTCGATGTCGTCCTTGCGGTAGACCCGGCCCGGGATGACGATGCGGATCGGCGGCTTCTGCCCGAGCATCGTCCGGATCTGGACCGGAGACGTGTGCGTGCGCAGCAGCAGCCGGTCGCGCCCCTCCCCGCCGTCCTTCACGAAGAACGTGTCCACGGCGTCGCGCGCCGGGTGGTCGGGCGGGAAGTTGAGCGACTCGAAGTTGTGCCAGTCGGACTCGACCTCGGGCCCGTGGGCGACCTCGTAGCCGAGCGCGAAGAAGGCCTCTTCCATACGGCGCCGCACGACCGTCAGCGGATGCAGCCGCCCGAGACGTGGAGCGCGCGGGGGGAGCGTGACGTCGACGGCGAGAGCCTTCTGCCTCTGCTGGCGTTCGAAGAGAAGAGAAGATTCTTCGAGTGAAGAGAGGGCGGCCTCCGCCTCCCGCTTCAGCGCGTTCACGGCGGCGCCCACACTCGCTTTCTGCTCTTTCGGAACTTCCTTGAGCTGCTTCAGGAGAGCGGTGATCGCCCCCTGCTGCTGGCCGAGCCAGCGCACGTGCAGCGCGCGCACGTCCGCCGGGAGGAGGCCGCTCGTCGCGACCTTCCCCTGCGCAGCCTTCAACTCTTCGAAGAAAACTCTTCGATTCTCTTCGACCGAAGCGAGCAAATCCGACACTCGTCGACGCGGATCAGGCGTTCGCGGGCGCGGCTGCCGGCAGCCCGAGGGCGGACTTGGCGGACGCGACGAGCGACGCGAATCCCTTCGGATCCTCGACGGCGATCTCGGCGAGAACCTTGCGGTTCACGTCCGAGCCGGCCTTCTTGAGGCCCGCCATGAGCTTGCTGTAACTCAGGTCGTGGTCGCGGGCCGCGGCGTTGATGCGCACGATCCACAGTCCGCGGAACTCGCGCTTCTTCTGTTTGCGGTCCCGCGTCGCGTAGGCGAGCGAGCGCTCGACCTGCAGCTCGGCGATTCGGAAACAGTTGTGCTTGGTTCCGTAGTAGCCCTTCGCGAGCTGCAGGACGCGAACGCGGCGATTCTTTCTCTTGGGTCCACGCTTGACGCGAGGCATGGTCTATCTCCTTAAAGGGTTTCGGATCAGGCGTACGGGAGCATCGAGCGGACGTTCTTCGTGTCGGCCTTCGACACGAGCGTCGACTTCTTCAGGCCCCGCAGCCGGCTCGCGTTCTTCTTCGTGAGGATGTGGCGCTTCATCGCGTGACCGCGCTTGAACTTCCCCGTCGCGGTCTTGTGGAAGCGCTTCGCAGCGCCCCGGTGCGTCTTTCTCTTGCCGGGCATGACAGGTCTCCTTTTGTCAGTGCTTCTTGATGGGGCTCAGGATCTGGTGCATGCGGTTTCCCATCATCTCGGTGCCGGACTCGGCGTGCGCCTTGCCCTCGAGGTCCTTGATGAGCCGGTCGAGGACCTTCCGCCCGTTGTCGAGCCGCGACATCTCGCGTCCGCGGAACTGCACGGTGGCCTTCACCTTGTCCCCCTCTTCGAGGAACCGGATGATGTTCCGGAACTTGAAGTCGTAGTCGTGCTCGTCGATGTTCGGCCGGAACTTGATTTCCTTGACCTGGGTGACCTTCTGCTTCTTCTTGGAGTCGTGCTCTTTCTTTTTCTTCTCGAACGTGAACTTCCCGTAGTCCATGATCTTGCAGACCGGCGGATCGGCCTGCTCGGCGATCACGACGACGTCGAGCCCTTCCTCGCGGCCCTTCGCGAGCGCCGCTTGCGGCTCGAGGACGCCGAGCTGCTCGCCCGTGGACGAGATCAGCCGCACGCCCTTGAAGCGCAGGATGTACTCGTTGATCGGGGAGTTCTTGGTCGGGGGGATCCGGGGACCACCTCTGAAGAATGCGATGGGGAATTCCTCCTTTTGTTATCGAACCGTTGACGTTTCGTGCCATGCGAGGGAGCGGTTCGCCACCGCGCCGCGCATCATTCGCAGCAGTTCTTCGATCTTCTGGTCTTTGAACTCGCCGCCGTGCCGGAGGCGCAGGGACACCGTCCCGGCAGCCGCCTCTTTTTCGCCGACGATGAGGAGCGCGGGGACCTTCTCGATCTCGCCCAAACGAATTTTCGCGCCCAGCTTCTCGTTCCGCTGGTCGCTCGACACGCGCAGGCCAGCTTCTCTCACCCTTCTAAGAATCTCTTCCGAATATCCGTTGAATTTCTCCGAAACAGGAACCACTCGGACCTGCTCCGGCGCGAGCCAGAACGGGAAGTCGCCGCCCGTGTGCTCGATGAGGATGCCGAAGAAGCGCTCGAGTGAGCCGAGGATCGCGCGGTGGAGGACGACGGGGCGCTTCTTCGACCCGTCCTCGGCCGTGTAGTGGAGGTCGAACCGCTCGGGGTTCGAGAAGTCGACCTGGAGCGTCCCGAGCTGCCAGGCGCGGCCGATCGCGTCCGTGACCTGGAAGTCGAGCTTCGGCCCGTAGAAGGCGCCGTCGCCCGCGTTCAGGAAGTACGACCAGCCCGGCAGCGACTCGGCGCGCTTGCCGAACGCGTCCGAGAGCGCCTTCTCGGCCTTGTCCCAGTTCTCGAGCTCGCCCATGTACTTCTCGGGGCGCGTCCCGAGCCCGACCTTCACCTCTTTGAACGCGAACGTCTCGTAGACCTCCCGGATGAAGTCGAGAAAGCGGTTCATCTCCTCGGCCATCTGGTCGATCGTCGCGAAGATGTGCGAGTCGTCCTGGGCAAACGTGCGGACGCGCGTCAGGCCCTGCGTGACGCCGGACTTCTCGTAGCGGTGCAAGCGTCCGAAGTCCGCGTAGCGGACCGGCAGGTCGCGGTACGAGAACGCCTGCGACCCGTACATCAGGAAGTGCCCCGGACAGTTCATGGGCTTCACGCCGAACTCGCGATCGTCGATCTGCGTGAAATACATGTTCTCGTGGTAGTTCTGGTAGTGCCCCGACGTCTTGAAGAGCTCGGCATCGAAGATCTGCGGCGAGATGACCTCCTCGTAGCCGTACTTGACGTACAGCTCGCGCATGAAGGCGACGAGGAGGTTGTAGACCGTCGCGCCCTTCGGGAGGAAGAAGGGCGATGCCGGCGCCCAGGGGTGGAAGACGAAGAGCCCGAGATCCTTGCCGACCCGCCGGTGATCTCGCGCCTTCGCGGCCTCGAGGCGCTGGAGGTGCTCGTCGAGATCCTTCTGCGTGAGGAACACGGCTCCGTAGATGCGCTGGAGCATCGGGTTTCGCTCGTCGCCCTTCCAGTAGGCGCCGGCCGAGTGCGTGAGCTTGAAGACGCCGAGCTTGCCCGTGGAGGGAACGTGCGGGCCGCGGCAGAGGTCGATGAAGTCCTTCTGCTCGTAGCACGAGAGGCTGCCCTCGGGGATCCCGTCGACGATCTCGACCTTGAGCGGGTCCTGCTGCGCCGAGAAGATCGCGACGGCCTCGGCCTTCGACATCTCCTTGCGCACCACGACGTTGTCCTCGGCCACGATGCGCCGCATCTCGGCCTCGATCTTCTCGAGGTCCTCGGGCGTGAACGGCCGGCCCGGGTCGAAGTCGTAGTAGAAGCCGTTCTCGATTGCGGGGCCGATCCCGATCTTGACGCCGGGGTACAGACGCTTGACCGCGTTCGCGCAGAGGTGCGCCGTCGAGTGGCGGTAGAGCTCGAGCGCGTCGGGATGCTTCGGCGTCACGACCTCGAACGTTCCGGACCGGGTGAGCGGGCGGGAGAGGTCGAGAACGACGCCGTCCAGCTTGACGCCCAGCGCGTCCTTCGCGAGCCGGGGCCCGATGGACTCGGCCACGGCGCGGCCGGTGGTGCCCGCAGGAACCTCGCGAACCGAACCATCCGGCAGCGTCAACTTGACGACGCTCGAGCTCACCGCCGCAGACATGCCTTCCCCATCTTCCCTTCTCAGAAATCTTCCTCTCTCCGACGAGAAGAAAAACGAAATCAGGTCGAGGGATGGTAGGCGCTAGCGGACTCGAACCGCTGACCCCTTCCGTGTGAAGGAAGTGCTCTACCGACTGAGCTAAGCGCCTTCGAGCTGCCTGACGGCGGCGGCACGGGAGAGACGGCGGATGGTAGGCGCTAGCAGGATCGAACTGCTGACCCCTACCGTGTCAAGGTAGTGCTCTACCACTGAGCTAAGCGCCTGTGAATACCGCGGTTGTCTCTCCGAGGGCTGTCGCCGGGGGCCGTTCGCGTGTGGAACGTCTTTTGAGCCCCGACCTCGACCCGGATCGTCTTCTCTAAAGAGCATTTCCGGCGTTTCGGCCGGAGCCGCGGAGGATAACACAGCCCCCGGCCGGAGCCGGCCGTCAGGACTCCGCAGAGACTGCCTTCTTCCTCACCCAGAGCCGCTTCGTGACCCGCGCGACGAGGGTGCCGCCGTCACGGGCCCGCGGCCGTGTGAGCGTCGTCTTTCGGGTAGCGCACGCTCACGCCAGCCCCGAGGTATGGCGGGTAGAGGCCCACGAGCCTCATGTGGATGCGATGCCGAAGCGAAGCCATCGTCTCAGTGTGCGAGAGCCGCCGGAGTGCGTGCGCCGATGGCTCTGAACGAAACGTCGAGCACGGCGTAGTCGCGGTAGTCCTTCCAGTCGAAGTGCCACCACTCGTACGCGTAGACGAAGAACCCTTCCTTCCCCATCTCGGCCTGCAGGAGCTCGCGCCGCGCGAGGGCGTCCTTCGGGCCCTTGTCGTACGTGACGTACGACCGGGGCGTCATCTCGTCGTAGGCGCCGCCCATCTCGGCCTCCTTCCCCGTCGCGAGGTCGCAGAGCGTGAGGTCGACCGCGCCGCCGCGGTTGTGCCGCGACCCGTTCTTCGGATTCGCGACGAAGACCTTCTTGTCGGCGGGCGTCAGGTCCCAGAACTGCTTCGTGACGGACCACGGCCGGTAGCCGTCGAAGACGAGGAGTCCGTAGCCCTTCGCCTTGAGAGACCGCTGAACCCGTGCGAGAGCCTCCGCGGCGGGCCGCTGGAGAAAGGCACGCGCCTCCGAATAGAAGGGCCGGCCGAACCCGTTGTGCTTCGTCGCGTAGCGGACGTCGAGGCGGATCGTCGGGTCGAGCGTCACGAGCTCGACGAGGTCCGGCGCGCGAAATGCGCGGTCTTCCTTCGGGGGACCGTCCTCTGCGCCCGCCGGCAATCCGGCGAGCGCGAGGACGAGTAACGTTGCGGGAGAGAGGGTCCTCACCGGACCGAGGCTACTTCTTGACCTCGAAATCCTTCGTCGCGACGACGGCCCCGTCGGCCGAGACTTCGACCTTGTACTTTCCGACGGGCCAGCCCACGGGCTTCGCGATGTGGAACTCGGTGGCGGCCGGGCCGGTCGAAGAGATATCGCGGCCTTCCTCGTTCACGAGCGTGCCCTTGGCGCCGTATGTCCAGCGCGCCTTGAGCGCAACCTTCGGGGCGACGCCTTCGGTCGCCACAACGGCATGGATCGTGTCCTTCGGTCCGAACGTCGTTGCGGCGTCCTTGATCTTCTTGTCGTCGCCGATGGACTTGCCGAGGTCGACGGACACGACCTTGAACGGCACCGGCGTCGGGACGGCGGTCGCGACCGGGATCGGCGTCGGGGGCGGCGGCGGGGGCTCCTTCTTTCCGCAGGCGGCAAGCGAGACGGCCGCCGCGAGGACGAGCACCGGCAGGGCGAAACGGTTCTTCATCGTCTTCTCCTTCTCTCAGGCGCCAGGGATCTTCAGTTCCTGGCCGGGGTGGATGAGGTCCGGGTTCTTGACCTTGTCCTTGTTCGCCTCCCAGATCTCCTTCCAGCGATTCGCGTCGCCGTAGATCTTCTTTGCGATCTTCGAGAGGCTGTCGCCCGCGACGACGGTGTACGTCCGCGTCACGGCTTCACCCGCGGGTGCGCCCGCGGTCGAGGAGCTGCCGCTCACGACGTCCGAGAAGTCGGGCTCCTTTTCTTCTTCGTCGGGAAAGCTCATGGAAACCTCCTGATCCGTTCTGAGGTTCATATCACGGGCCATGGCGGCCCGACGCGCACCGGACCCGCTGTGGCATTCTGGGCGTCGATGCCCGAAGGCGCGGTGTTCCCGAAAGCCTTCCTCTGGGGGGCCGCCACGTCCGCCTACCAGGTCGAAGGCCGCCCTCTCGCCGACGGCGCGGGCCCGAGCATCTGGCACCGCTTCACCCACACGCCCGGACGCGTCGCGGACGGGGACACGGGCGACGTCGCGTGCGACCACTACGCGCTCTGGGCCGGGGACGTCGCACTCATGTCCCGGCTCGGCCTGAACGCCTACCGCTTCTCGATCTCGTGGAGCCGCGTCCTGCCCGGCGGGACCGGAGCCGTGAACGAAAAGGGCCTCGACTTCTACCGCCACCTCGTCGACGCTCTCCTCGCGGCCGGGATCCAGCCGTTCCCGACGCTCTACCACTGGGATCTTCCCGCGGCGCTCGACGATCGCGGCGGCTGGGTGAACCCCGACATCGCGGGCTGGTTCGCGGACTACACGCGCGCCGCGGTGCGCGCACTCGGCGATCGCGTGACCCACTGGACGACGCTCAACGAGCCCTGGGTCGTGGCCGACGGCGGGTACTACCACGGAGCTCTCGCCCCCGGGCACGCGAGCCCGTTCGAGGCCGCGCGTGCCTCCCGAAACCTGCTGCGCGCACACGCCGAGGGCGTCCGGGCGTTCCGCGCCGAGAGCCGCGGACTCGTCGGGCTCGTCGTGAACCTCGAGCCGAAGCATCCCGCCTCCGACCGGCCCGAGGACCGCGCCGCCGCCGCGCGCGACGACGCGTACTTCAACCGCCAGTACCTCGATCCGGTCTTTCTCGGGACCTCGCCCGAGGAGCTGCCCGCCCTCTTCGGCGACGCCTGGCAGGACCTGCCCGCCCGCGACCTGGACGCGATCCGCGAGCCGATCGACTTCCTCGGCGTGAACTACTACACGCGCGGCGTCCTGCGCGACGGCCCGCTCGTCCGCCCGACGCGCGCGGCGCGCGTGCGCATGCGGGCCTCGACCGAGACCACGACGGGCTGGGAGGTCTACCCCGAGGGCCTCTTCGAGATCCTGTCCTGGGTGCGGGCGCGCTACGGCCCCGTGCCCCTCTACGTGACGGAGAACGGCTCGGCGTTCTACGACCCGCCGGCGGCGCCCGGCCCGGTCGTGGAAGACCCGCTGCGTGTGGACACCCTTCACGCGCACCTCGCCGAGGTCGCGCGCGCGCGCGCCGCCGGGCTGGACGTGCGCGGCTACTTCGCCTGGTCGCTCCTCGACAACTTCGAGTGGAATCACGGCACTTCAAAACGCTTCGGCCTCGTGCACGTGAACTTCGCGACGCTCGAGCGCACCCTCAAACGCAGCGCGCTCGCGTATGCCGACGTGATCCGGAACGCTCGCGTGCCCGGCGCGGTGCCGGAGGCCTGATCGTGGCGGGCGTCGTCCTCTCGGACGTGTCGAAGACCTTCGGGACGACCGTCGTCCTCGAGGACCTGAGCCTCGACGTCGCCGACGGCGAGTTCATGGTCCTCGTCGGACCGTCCGGATGCGGCAAGTCGACGGCTCTGCGGATCATCGCCGGGCTCGAGGAGCCGACCTCGGGGACGATCGCCATCGGCGGGCGGGTCGTGAACGACCTTCCTCCCCGCGACCGCGACGTCGCGATGGTCTTCCAGAGCTACGCACTCTACCCGCACATGACGGTGCGCGAGAACCTGGCCTTCGGCCCGCGCCTCCGCGGGCTCTCGCGCCCGGAGACGGAACGTCTCGTCACCGAGGCGGCCTCCGTCCTCGGGCTGGGAGAGCTCCTCGACCGGCGGCCGCGTGCGCTCTCGGGCGGCCAGGGCCAGCGCGTCGCCCTCGGGCGCGCGCTCGTGCGAAAGCCGATGGTCTTCCTCTTCGACGAGCCGCTCTCGAACCTCGACGCCCGGCTGCGCGTCTCGATGCGCGCCGAGATCCTCCGCCTCCAGCGAAGCCTCGGCACGACCGCGATCTACGTCACCCATGACCAGGTCGAGGCCATGACGATGGGGAGCCGCATCGCCGTTCTCCGGAACGGGCGCCTCCAGCAGGTCGGCGCGCCGCTGGAGCTTTACGAGCGGCCCGCCAACGTCTTCGTCGCGGGATTCGTGGGCAGTCCGCCGATGAGCTTTCTTCGCGCCGCTCTCGCAGACGGAGGCGGGCGCCTCGCCGGCGCCGGCTTCTCGTTGCCGGTGCCGGAAGCTCTCCGGCCGTTCGCCGCCGGTCGCGACGGCCTCGAGGTCGTCGTGGGCC
Organism: Thermoanaerobaculia bacterium; assembly: GCA_038319835.1. Taxonomy (GTDB): domain Bacteria; phylum Acidobacteriota; class Thermoanaerobaculia; order UBA5066; family UBA5066; genus Fen-183. The sequence continues at coordinate 25,976 of JBBQDQ010000019.1, forward strand.
TCCGGCCCGAGGACGTGCATGAGCCGCGGCCCTCCGCCGGACCGTCGGCTCCCCTGCGGGGCCGCGTGGAGCTCGTTGAGGCGCTCGGGCACGAAGCCCTCGGGCACGTGCGCGTCGGCGGCGAGCTGGTCGTGTCGCGCCTCGCCGCGCACGGGGCGCCCCGCCCGGGCGAGGACGTCACGCTCGCGTGCGACGTGGACGCCCTGCACCTCTTCGACGCCGCGTCCGAGCGGCGTCTCGGCGCCTGACCGAAACGCGCCTCAGCCGGCGACGACGGCGCGGACCCTCAGACGCTCGCCGGGCCGCGGGACCGGCAGGACGCCTCCCACGAGCGGCGCGCCGTTCACCGTGACGCCCGGCTCCGTCCCGCGCTCGACCCGCAGTTCGACGGTCGCATTCCTCCACGGCCGGACCATGCACGCCGCCGGCCAGGACGGCGGGAGGCAGGGATCCACCCGCAGCCCGTCCCAGTCGGGGCGCAGGCCGAGGACCCACTCGGCGACGACGCGGTGGAGCCACGCCGCCGAGCCCGTGTACCAGGTCCAGCCCGCACGGCCGTGGTGAGGCGAATCGGGGCCATCCACGTTTCCCGGCAGCACGTAGGGCTCGGCCCAGTAGCGCTCCGGGTCCTTGCCCGTCGGATCGATCGCGTGGAGGAGCCGCTCGACGAGCGGCGCATCCTTCGCCTTGGCGGCGGCGGCGATCGCCCACGTGGCGGCGTGCGTGTAGACGCCGCCGTTCTCGCGGAGACCCGGGGCGTACCGCGTGATGTAGCCGATCTCCGGCACGGGAACGTCGTACGCGGGCGCGAGAAGAAGCGCCCCTGCGTCGCTGACGAGGTGCCGCTTCACGGCCTCGAGGCACGCGGCCGCGCGGTCAGGCGGCGCGACGTCGTTCAGGATCGCCCACGTCTGGGCGTTGAGGTAGATGCGCCCGCACCGGCCCGTGGCGCTCCCGATCACCTCGCCTCCGTCAGTCGTCGCGCGCACGTACCACGCCCCGTCCCACGCGTATGCGTTCAGCGCCGCAACGAGCGCCACCCGGCGCGCGACAAAGTCCGCGGCCCGTGATTCATCGCCCCGCCTCCGGAGGATCTCGGCCCAGTCCGCGAGGAGGCCCGCGAGGAAGTGCCCGAGCCACACGGACTCGCCGCGCTCGAGGAGGCCGACGGCGGAAAGGCCGTCGTTCCAGTCGCCTGCCCCGATGTACGGAAGGCCGCGCGGGCTCGTGCGCTGGAACACACGCGCGAATGCGCGGAGCACGTGCTCGACGAGCGGCGCCTCGCCCTCGTCGAGGAACGGCGCCTGGTCGTCGAGGATCGTGAGGTCGCCCGTCTCGCGGACGTAGGTCGCGATCACGAACCCGAGCCAGAGCAGATCGTCCGTCATCGCGGTCACGTGGCCCTGCTCGGTCAGGGGATGCCACCAGTGGGTGACGGAGCCGTCGCGAAACTGGTGCCGCGCATGCAACGCGATCTGGTTCCGGCAGAGGGCGGCGTCGATCGTGAGCCAGACCTGCGAGTCCTGCAGCTGGTCGCGAAAACCGTAGGCGCCGCTCTGCTGGTAATAGCCGCAGCGGCCCCAGAGGCGGGCGGAGATCGCCTGGTAGCGCGCCCAGTCGTTCACGAGCGCGGTGAGGCCGGGCTCCGGCGTCTCGATCCGGTGCGACGCGAGCCGTTCCGTCCAGCCGCGCGCCGCGCGCTCCCGCGCCTCATCCATCGCCGCGACGGTCCCGAAGCGCTCCGTGAGCGCGAGGGCCTCTACGGACGTGGAGCCCGTCGCGAGGACGAACCCGAGATCGCGGGCTTCCCCCGGCGCGAGCGGCACGGCCACCTTCAGGGCGGCGGCCGCGTCGCCGTGCCGCCCGAAGGACGGCTCCCACCTCTCTTGTTCCAGCGCGATCGGACGCGAGGTGTCTCGCTGGCGGCCGGTGAACGCCGTGCGGTCCCCGGTCGCACCCGCGAGCGGCTCCGTCGACGCGAACGCGGCGACGTACGGGAAGCTCGTGTTCCAGTGGCCGAAGCGCGCGTTCGGGACGTCCCACATGTGGCTCGTCGCGAGAACCGCGCGCCGCTCCGGATCGAAGCGGGTCTCGAGGAAGAGCTTCGTGAACTCGCGGCGGGGCGAGGGCGTCGTGCCGCAGCTCCACTCGAGGAACGCGACGACCGAGAGACGCCGCGGGCGAGCGGTCGCGTTGCGAAGCGAGATCCGCCACGGCTCGGCGGCGGCCTCGTCGTCGACGCAGAGCGTCCATGAGGCCTCGATCCCGTCGAACGCAGTCTCGAAGATCGTGTAGCCGATCCCGTGGCGGCACGCGAAGCGCTCGTATGCCGGGAAGACCGGCGCTGGCGCGAGGGACCACACGGCGCCCGAGTCCTCGTCGCGCACGTAGAGAAAGCGGCCGGAGCAGTCCTCCGTGAGGTCCTGCCGCCAGCGCGTAACGACGGCGAGTTGCGAATTGCCGACCCAGGAGAACCCGCTCCCCGTCTGGCTCACGACGAGGCCGGCCCGCGGGTTCGCGATGACGTTCGACCACGGACGCGGCGTCCGGGAGTCGGTCACGACGAACTCCCGTCCGTCCGCCGAGAATCGGCCGTAGGCATTCCCGCCGGGCGTCCGGAGTGCCGAGTCCTGCATGGAGACTCCCTTCGCGGCGCTCATCGCCGGATCACCACCGTCGCCGGCAGGCGCCGGACGACGATCGCGCCGCCGCGCACCGGCTCGAGGCTCCCGTCCACGGTCGCTTCGCGGAGAGCTCCGGGCGGCTTGAGGACGAGACCGCCCGGCGGCACACGGAGCCCGCCCTCGATCTCGACGCGCAGCGTCCCGCCGCTCTCCCGCATCGTGTAGGTCAGGACGCCCCACGGGGTCCGAAGCCCGCGGATGCCCACGGGCTCGCCGCCCGCGAGCCAGCGCCCCGGAATCCCGGCCGCGACGACGAGCTGGCCGGCCGCGTCGCGCCGGTAGGCGAAGAAGTCGAGGAACGCGCGGATGAAATCCGTCGCGACCCACGCGTGCGGAAGATCGCCGAGGAAGTGCGGGGCCCGAGCGTCGCGATACACGACTTCGGCCCACTGGCGGAAGCCGCGGGGCCGGATCCCGGCGACCAGGAAGGCCAGCGCCTCGTCCGCATCCTCGCGCCGCCCGAGGCGAACGAGCGCGCCGACGTTGCGGAGCTCGTAGGGGGTCAGAACGTCCCAGGCCGTGCGCCCGTCACGCCGCGCGCGCAGGTCCGCCATGTAGGCGTCCCACGTCGCGTCGAGAGCCTCGCGCGGCACGAGGTCCTCGGCCTCGGCCGGGTCGAGGAGCACGCTCGTCGACGTCGGGTCGAAGTCCGCCAGGTCGGCCGAGCCGGGAACGAACGGGACGCCGCTCTCGGCGCGCGTCCGGGCGATCGAGTCGCCGAGGTCGCTCCGGAACTCCTCGCGGCTCGCGGCCCAACGCCGCGCCTCGTCCGGGCGCCCGAGAGCCTGCGCCAGGAAGACGGCGTCCGCGAGTCCCCTGAGGGCCCAGAAGTCGTCCCAGTAGGAGTGGACCGGCTTGGCCGAGTAGCCCTCGTGGCTGATCGATTCCGGCAGCAGGCCGAAAAAGCGGTGCCTGGCCCCTGAGGCGTAATCCGGTGTCCTCCGGGTCGCGCGCAGGGCGTCGATCGCGTCCACGGCGCGCGAGACGTGCGGGAAGAGCGCGGCCCCCGCCGGCTCGCCGCCCGGCGCCCGCATGACCTCGCCGGCGAGGTAGAGCAGCTCGCCGTGGCTGTCGTGCTCGGGCACGGGGTCAGCACCCCGGCGGTCCACGCAGCAGGGCACGCGGCCGCTCGCGAACTGGAAGGGTGCAAACCAGAGCGCGAAGTCCCGGGCGGCTTCCACGTGGCCGAGCCTCACGAACGCGGCCGCCATCATGGCGCCGTCACGGATCCAGCTCCGGGCGTAGGAGCGCGAGCCGGGGCGCAGCGCGGCTCCGTCGCGCGTGACCAGCGTGAAGCCGAGGCTCGCGCGCAGGATGTCGCCCAGCGCTGCTTCTGAAGCGGGCAGGGCGAGCTCGACGCGCGTGAGCTTCTCGCGCCACTCGGCGCGCACGGCGGCGAGGCGAGCCTCGAAGTACGCGGCTCCCCCGTCGGCCGACGCCGGAGGCGCTGCCGGCGCGCCGCCGGGGAACGGGATCTCGAGGACGACGTCCGCGGCGGCGCCGGGGGCGAGCGGGGCGAGCGAGAACTCGAGAGCGCCCGACGCGAAGCCGGCCGGGTCCTCCACGGATGCCGCGGGCGGCAGCGTGCCGCGCGCGAGCCAGGAGGAGATCTCCCCGGCGTCGAACGGAGTCGCACCGAACGCGGAGGCCGCGCGGAGCGGGACGACCGGCCGCGCGCCGGCGCTCGCGCGGACCCCGTCCCACGTGAGACGCGGGAGCGTCACGGCGCCCGCGGGCGCGCCGAGGAACTGCTCGGGCGGATTCACGAGGAGCGGGCGCAGCGCCAGGACGAGCGTCGGACTCGCCGGGGCGGTGGAGACGTTCGTGACGCGGTATCGCGCGAGGATGCGGCGGCGCTCCGGCTCGCCGTCGCCGAACACGGTCATCTCGAGCGTGAGACCCGGCGCGCGCCAGGTCACGCATGGGACCGGGAGGAATCCGTCGAGAAGCGACGGCTCCGACTCGACGTCCGCCCACGTCACGAGGCGCCCGGACGCGAGGAGGAAGGGCTCCACCGAGAACGAGCCCGTCCCCGGCTCGAGCGCCCCGTCCTCGGAGAGAAGCGCCGTGTCGGGCCCGCCGTCGCTGCCGGCGATCGACCAGTAGACCTGCTCGCCCGCGAACGCCCGCGGCCAGAGGCCCCGCCGCGCCCCGTGCGCGACCTCGCGGAAGAAGCCCGCGGGTCGCGCCGCCTCGGCGGGCAGGAGCCGCGCGTCGCGCACGCCGCAGGCCGCTCCCGCGCACGCGCCGAGCTCGAGCCTCGCGTAGCGCACCTCGTCCGACGCGAACCTCACGAACGCCGCCGGGCCGCGGGCGCCGGCCACGCGGCGCTCCTCGCGCCACCTCGTCCCGTCCGCCGACACGCGGACCGTGAACGAGGCGGCCTCGAAGCCCGGCTCCCAGGTCACCGCGAGGCCGCCCGCGTCCCGGAGGGCGCCGAAGTCGAGCGTGAGCGTCGCCGGCGCGGGCCCGCCGCTCCGCCATGCGGTTTCCGGCGCGCCGTCCACGGCCGCGGACGGCGGGTGGCCCGGCTCGAACGACGACGCCGAGGCCGTCGCCGGCCCGGGGGGCGCGGGCGGCGGCACGGACGTGAGCAGAACGTCCTCGACCCGCAGCGTGCCGGCGCCGCCCGTCCCGGGCGTGAGGACGAACTCGATGCCCGCGAGGCGCGACGGCATTCCGCCGCCCGCGGGGCCCCACGCAAAGCTCACGCGCCTCCTCGGGACGACGACGCGCTCCGGTTCGGCAGCGAGCTTCGCCTCCGTCCGGCGCCACCACCACACGTTCTCGCCCGAGGGATCGACGAACTTGACCTCGAGCGTGTTCGGCCCGCCGCTTCCCGACAGCCGAAACGAGAGCTCCCAGTTCTCCGGGAGGTCGGCCGCGAGCGGCGCCTTCACGCCAGCCCAGCCTCCGCGGCCCGCAAAATCGTAGGCGAGCGCGACCCCGCGCGCGGGCGCGACCGGCGCGATCCGCGCCTCGACTCCTTCCGACGCCGAGACGGACCACGCGCCGGGCGCGATCCCGCCGGAGCCGGCCGCGGGCGCAGCGGGGGCGAGCGAAAGGGCGAAGGCCGCACAGGCCGCGAAGCGGGTCACTCCTTGACTCCTCCCATCGTGATGCCGGCGAGGTACTGCCGCTGCAGGACGAGGAAGAGCGCGAGGACCGGCGCGACGGTGACGACCGCCCCCGCCATCATGAGCTCGACGTCCAGGGCGTGCTCCCCCGAGAGGCCCGCCACCGCGACGGGCAGCGTGTAGCGCGACTCGTCCGTGAGGACGATGAGGGGCCACATGAAGTCGCTCCACGTGCCGACGAACGTGAAGAGGGCGAGCGTCACGAGCGCGGGCCGGCAGAGCGGCACGACGACGGACCAGAAGAGGCG